>CABUTH010000020.1 GCA_902494465.1 uncultured Collinsella sp. | reverse complement strand
GGCGGGCGTCGGCGAGCAGCGACCTGCCTGCTCGCGTAAGCGAAAGCCCCTGATGCGATCGGTGGAACAGCGTAAGGCCTAGCCGCGACTCCAGCAGGTTCATCTGCTTGATGACGGCCGTGGGCGTGATGAAGGACTCTTGTGCCGCCTTGGAGAAGCTGCCCGCCTCCGCCACGCGGATGAAAGTGTCAAGCTGTGGGTTGTACATCGATCCTCCTGTCACGCATTATGTGCCGTATATACCCCATGGTTATATCCATCATTCCAACGTGAACTTCTCGCACGTCAGTAAACGCCGTAGCCTTGTATTTGAAAAGTCACCATTAAGGAGGAGACCATGGAGTATCTGAAGCTCAACAACGACGTAGAGATGCCCATCGAGGGTTTGGGCACCTTCCTCATGACCCCGGCCGAGGCCGAGGCAGCCGCAACCGCCGCGCTCGCGGCTGGCTACGAGCACATCGACACCGCCAACGCCTACATGAACGAGCGCGCCGTGGGCCGTGCTATCGCCAAAAGCGGCATCGCGCGCGACAAGATCTTCATCTCCACCAAGCTCTGGCCGAGTGTCTACGACGCGGGCATGCCGGCGGTGGACGCCACGCTCCAGCGCCTGGGGCTCGACTACGTCGACATGCTCATCCTGCACCAGCCGGTAGGCGACTACCTGGCCGCGTGGCGCACGATGGAGGAGGCATACCGCGCGGGCAAGGTGCGCGCCCTCGGCCTCTCCAACTTCCCGCAAGACAAGATCGCCGAGGTCATCGAGGTCGCCGACATCAAGCCGCAGCTCGTGACCGTTGAGTGCCACCCCTACCACGCCCAGCGCGACCTGCGCGCCTACCTCGCGCCGTACGGCACGGTGATCGAGGCGTGGTACCCGCTCGGCCACGGCGACAAAGGTCTTCTGGAGGAGCCCGTCTTCGTCGCTCTCGCCGAGAAGTACGGCAAGACCCCGGCCCAGGTGATTCTGCGCTGGCACGTGCAAATGGGTACCTCCATCATCCCCGGCTCCAAGAACCCCGCCCACATCGCCGACAACGCGAACATCTTCGACTTCTCCCTCACCGAAGACAAGATGGCCGAGATTGCCAAGCTCGACGGGACCATGACCTACTACACCGCCACTGAGGAAGCACTCGCGGGCTACCTGGCCATACGCCCCGATTTCGACGCGCAGGAGTAGCGCTCAAACGATAACGGACCAACCAAGCCAACGGAGGAGATGCCCCATGACCGCAAACCCGACCGTGACCAGAAGAAACTTCCTGCTCGGAGCCGCGCTGTGCGCAACGATGCTCTCCGGTTGCAGCCAGGGTGACGGCGACCAAGCCGCCGCCGAGGACCAGCCCGCCGCCGCGTCCGTTGCAGGCGGCAACGTCCTCGTGGCCTACTACTCGGCACAGGGCCACACCGCTGTCGTAGCTCAGGCCATCGCCGACGATCTCGGTGCCGATCTCTTTGAGGTGACGCCTACGGAGCCCTACTCCGACGATGACCTCGACTGGACCGACGACAATAGCCGCGTGACCCGCGAGCACGAGGACGAGAGCCTGCGCGACGTCGAGCTTACGCAGGTCACGCCGAGCGGCTGGGAGAACTACGACACCGTGCTCGTGGGGTATCCCATCTGGTGGGGCATCGCGGCCTGGCCCATCGACAGCTTCATCTCAGGCAACGGCTGGGACGGCAAGACGGTGGTCCCGTTCTGCACCTCTTCCTCCTCTGGTCTTGGCCGGAGCGGCGAGCTACTCGCCGAGGCCGCGGGCAGCGGGGAGTGGCAGGAGGGCCAGCGCTTCTCGTCCAGTGTGGACGAGTCCGGGGCTCGTGATTGGGTCGCCGGTCTCGGCCTGGCATAAGCAATTAGAGATGGCAGACCGCTGACAATCTGGGAGTTTCGAATGATCCTGTACTTCACCGGGACGGGCAACTGCCTCTACGTGGCGCGCGAGCTGGCCGCGGAGGGCGAGAAGGTCCTGAGCATCCCGCAGGAGCTGCGCCGCGAGGGCGAGCTCGCCTACGCGGACGATGCGATTGGCATCGTGTACCCCATCTATGGGCACATGATGCCCGACATGGTGAAGACGTTCCTCGAGCGCGCGACGCTCGACACGCCCTACCTCTACTTCGTTTGCACCTACGGCAACCGGCACGCCAACGCAGTCGAGCTGTGCCTGGAGGATGCGCGGGCGGCGGGGCTCAACCCCGCCTACGTGACCACGCTCCTCATGGTAGACAACTGGCTGCCCAACTTCGACATGGACGAGCAACGCGCCCGCATCCCCGAGAAGAAGATAGGCGAGAATCTCGAGCGCATCCGCGCGGCCGTGTCCACGCGCCGCCGCTGGATCGAGCCGGTGACCGACGAGGACCGCGCGGCGCACGAGCAGTTCATGAGCCGGGGCTTGCGCTTCGAGCCGGCGATGCTGGGCGGATTCCTGACCGTTGATTCCGAGAAGTGCGTGGGATGCGGGGCGTGCGCAAAGGTGTGCCCGGCTGGTTGCATCGCACTCGAGGGCGGCAAGGCTGTCCGTAACGCGCAGGCGGGCTTTGGCTGCAACGCCTGCCTCGCCTGCATGCACGCCTGTCCCGCGCACGCCATCACCTGCGCGGCGGGCGACAAGAATCCCGCGGCGCGCTTCCGCAACGAGCACGTAACCCTTGCCGAGCTGCAAGAGGCCAACTGCGGCCGCTGATGCGCTTCTCGCCATGCCGAAAGCCTGCGGCTTCGGCTTGATTCATTCAGAAAGAGGAACTATGCACGTGAGCCATCTTTCACGCAGGTCCTTTATCGAGGCTGCCGCGTTCGCTGCGGGCGGGCTGGTACTCGGGGGAGGCCTGGCCGGCTGCACGGATGTCCGTGAGCTTGGTGGCTACGTCCTCACGGAGGGGTCGCAGACAGACCGCGGCTTCGTCGTTGACGACGCCCTGCAGACGCCATCGGGCAGGACGCTGCACTTCTCGCTCCATGTGCCGGACTCCTACGACGGGTCCGTGCCCTATGCGCTTTACGTGGCCTGCCCCGGCTGGGAGGGGCTCTACTTCCAGGGCGTGGGCGCCAACCTCCAGGAGGACTATCCCTTTGTGGCGAACGACTACATCGCCGACACGATCGTGGCCTCGCCCCAGCTCGACGACTGGGGCGAGCAATCCGCGGCTGACGTGGTGGAGCTCACCGAATGGCTGCTCGGCGCCTACAGCATCGATGCGGACCACGTGTACCTGAGCGGATGCTCGGGCGGCGGCGAGACCATCTCCATCGTCTTGGGAACGCGCCCCGAGCTCTACCGACGCGCGCTTCACACCATCTCGCGCTGGGACGGCGACATCGAGACGCTCACCGCAGCTGAGGTTCCCGTGTATATGGCTATCGGCGAGAACGACGACTATTACGGCTCCGGGCCCGCGCGCGAGGCGTACGAGGAGATTCGCGCCGCCTATCGAGCTCGCAGGCTTTCCGAGGAGCGCATCAGCGAGCTAGTCGTGCTCGATGTCAAGCCCACGAGCTACTTCACTGAGCGGGGCTTTGCTGCGGACGCGGGCCAGCACGGAGCGGGCGGCTACCTCTTTGCCCGTGACAAGGACATCATGGGATGGCTTTTCGCATTTCTGGGTGCCCTGCTCATGCGGGTAGTCGTCCGCAGCGCCCGTCCGATCATACGCTAGGCGAACGAAAAGGGGCGGTGGGCCTCCGTCTTCACGGGCCCACCGCCGCCGAACTGAGTTACGCAAGTCGGGACTACGCAAGCTTCTTCGAGAGCGCCCGTGCCTCGTGCGTGTTGTCGACCATGCCGCCGTAGGTCATGCCGTAGAGCGCGGCGAAGCGCTTCATGGTGTACTCGCCCCAATCGAGCATCTCGCGCGTGGGCGCGCCACCTTGGAACACGAAATAGAGCGTCTTGCCGCTCATACTGCCCTCGCGCACCGGACCGTAGAAGCGGTCGAGCAGGTTGCGCAGCATGCCGGAGAGGCTGTGCCAGTAGACGGGCGACCCCACGATCAGGGTGTCCGCCGCCTCGATGCGCGCGAGCACGTCCTCGAAGTCATCGTCGCCGTAGCTCTGGCCGTAGCCGTAGACCTTGTGCTCGGCAAGATTCAGCTGCTCGTACGGGCGATCGCCGATGAGCTCGCGCGCCAGGCGCGCCGTGTTGCCATCCTTGTTGGGGCTTCCGTTGATGAAGAGAATCATACGTCTCACTCCTTACGTATTGTCTGATACCGCCTTTACCATAGGCGTGAGAAGATCCGGTGAGAAGTTCCTGATCGTAGGCAGCTTATAACCGTGGGTGTGGTCCGGCCACTACCGGCGCATCGGCTCCATCGCTGACACAACCGCCGCAGCCCTCACGCAACGTCGACGAGCGACGCCTGGCCTCGATCCGACCCTTGCTCTTCGCCGGTGTTATCCCAGCCGCACCCGGCAAGTAGGGCGGAGGTTGCGCCGGCCGCCGCCGCAAGGAAGATACGTCTTGTCTCCTCATCGCTGCGCCTTCCAAAACGCGAGGGCATCGTCGATCCAGCCCTCTGCCACGGTGTCGACACCCAGGCCAAAGCCGTGGCTCAGGCCTTCGTAAACATGAAACTCCGTGGGCACGCCCGTCTTGGCGAGCGCGTCGATACGTCCCTGCATTGTGCGCCAGCTGGCGATGCCGTCGCGATCACCTACGCAGGTGTAGGTCGCGGGGTCGGCACCCGTCAGCTCGCTCATGCCGGTGTACTGCATGATGGCCGCCGCGGGCTGGGGCGTTCCTGCCGGCGCGCCAAAGGCGGCCGGGCCGTAGCCGCCGACCCATGCCGCCATGCGCGCACCGGCCGAGCCGCCCCACAGCGAATAGCCCGACGTGTCCACGCCGAGCTCATCGGCATGCTCGAAGATGAAGGAGACGGCACGGGCCAAGTCCTCGCAGGCAAGCCGTGCATCCGGACGGTAAATCACTGCGAACCCGTTGATACCGGCGCGAGCCAAGTGCAGGCAGTGCGGGAAGGAGTCGTGCATGGCAGCGACGTAGGCGAATCCGCCGCCCGCGCTTACCACGGCAAACGGTGCAGACGCGCCGCCCACTCCCTCGGCAGCGAAGCGGAAGAGCCCCGTGTTGGCGAGCGAGGGGTCGGCGGTCTTCTCGGCATCCGTGTAGATGTCGTAGAAGACCGTCCGTTCCGCTGCGCGCTCTGACAGCAGATAGCTGACGATATCGACCGTGGTGCTCGTATGGATCTCCGAGTACCACGGCAGGCAAGCGGAAAGGTCGTCGAGCGCCATATCCTCTGTCGGCGGATGGAGCGTTGTGGGGAAGAGCAGACGCCCGTAGCCATCGAACAAAGGGTTGTTGATGACGTCGTAGATGGGAGTGTCCGCCGTGACCGTGCCCGGAGCGGAGCCGCGCGCGACTCCGGCGGTCCCGTCCGACGAGCAGCCGGCAAGGCTGCCCGCAGCGGCCAACCACGCGGCAGCCTCCAGAAACGAACGGCGCGACATCATCGCTGCACTCGATAGACGAGGTGGAGGCCGTCGCCGGCAAGGCGCTCGACGCGCTCGAGCGAGAATGCGTGCGAACCGCCGGCTGAGCGAGGCATCTCGTCGAAGACGGAAGCCGTTTCGGGCTCCCCCGAGACCGTCGGGGAGAGAACGAGGCTCAGCTCGTCAAGCACGCCCGCGGCAAGAAACGACATGTCCGTCTTTCCGCCGCCGCACACGAGCAGGCGCTCGATGCCGAAAAGCTCGCGCAGCTTGCGCAGGGCGAGCGGGAGGTCTAGCCCGCGCGAGCCGGCAAGCACGTATGAGACGCCGCGCTCTCGCAGATAGTCGCGATACGCCGGCGACGCCGCCTCGGTGAGGACCTCGATGACGTGCGCGTTCGCACGGCCGGCGCGACGATAGGTCGCAGAATCCCATGCAATCTCCCCGGCGGGGTCGACGGAGACGTAGAACGATCGTTCGGCGTGAGGCGCCACGAAGTCCCCCTTGGGCGCGCTCCCGTGGGTACCGAGCGCAAGGGGGCGCGACCCGACGAAGCCCTTCGTGGTCACGGCCCCGTACGCCACGGCGTCCGCCCCGAACTCGACCTGCATGCGAGAGTACGCGGCGCGTGCGGGCGAGGCAGCGGGGTCGAGCATGTACGCGCCGTCGATGCGGCCGTTGAGCCCGGCAAAGATGTGACAGACGACATAGGGTCTAATGTTCATGGCTCCCTACCTTACCGCGTGCCCGCCGAATACCATGAGGTCGAGTCCGTTGAGCAGCCCGTCGACCTTGGCAACCTCATCGTCGGTGAGCCTGACCTCGGCGGCACCGAGGTTCTCGAGCAGTCGTTCGGGCTTGCGACTGCCCGGGATGGGGATGATATAGGGCTTCTTCTCGAGCATCCAGGAAAGGGAGACCTGGACGGGCGTCGCCGCGTGCAGCTCAGCCAGCTCGCGAACGAACCGCATGAGGGGCTCGGCGCGCCTTTCGCCTTCCTCTGTGTACTGCGGCATGCCATCGCGGTAGTCTTGGGCGCCCTCGAATCTGGTGTTGTGGCTGTACGCGCCCGTCAGAAAGCCGTTCGCCATGGGAGAGAATGCCACGAGGGCGACATTCAGCTCCTCGAGCACGGGGAACAGGGATTCGTTCCAGCGCGCCATCATGGAGTAGCGGTTCTGGACGGCGGAGACGGGGCACACCGCATCGGCGCGACGCAGGTACTCCTCCGTCGCCTCGGAGATTCCCCAGGCGCGGATCTTACCTTCCTTGATGAGGTCTGCCATGGTGCCTGCAACGACCTCAGGCTCGACCTTTGGGTCGATTCGGTGCTGGTAGTAGAGGTCGATGTGGTCGGTGCGCAGCCGGCGCAGGCTATTCTCCACCGAGATACGGATAACCTCGGGGCGCGAGTCCACGAGGATGGTCTTGTCCGGGGCGTGCGTGACGCCGAATTTGGTGGCAATGACAACCTCGTCGCGCACGGGCGCGAGCGCCTTGCCCACCACGTCCTCGTTGTGCGCCTCGGTCCCGTCGGCGCACGTGCCAACGTAGCACTCCGCCGTGTCAAAGAAGGTATAGCCCATCTCGTGGGCCTGACGGACGACGCTCACGGCCTCGTCGTCGGGCATCGGGTCTCCGCTCGCGTGCGTGATTCCCATGCAGCCCATGCCGAGCGGGCTGACTTCGATGCCGCTCTTTCCCAAAACGCGCTTGTCCATTCCTGTTCTCCCTGTCTATGATATCCGTCATTTGTTTGCGAAGCCCACGTCCGCCCGTTCATCGAGTTCCGTTAGGCACACCCCCTGTCGGTGGCTTGCGCTCTCTCATCGCCAAGCGTACGACCTCGGAGCGCTCGGCGGAATCCCCCTTTGGTGCGGTGCCCTGAACCCGCGGGTTATAACCCCGTGCGCACCCCAGCGTTATAGGACCCTCACCAACGGAAACTTCCGCCGGCGCGGCGTCCCTCGTACGGTGGATACGTCAAGTTGCGAGAAAGGAAGGCCATGGACTACATCACCTTGAACAACGGCGTCAGGATGCCCCAGCTCGGCTTCGGCGTGTACCAGATCCCGGACGCCGCGGAATGCCAGCGCGCCGTGGAGGACGCGCTCTCGGTCGGCTACCGGTTGCTCGACACGGCCGCAAGCTACGCCAACGAGGAGGCGGTCGGGGCCGCCGTTCGCGCGAGCGGCCTGCCGCGCGACGAGGTGTTCGTGACGACTAAGCTGTGGATGTCGAATGCGAGCTACGAGGGGGCCAAGCGCGGCTTCGACGCGTCGCTCAGGCGGCTGGGGCTCGACTACGTCGACCTCTACCTCATCCACCAGCCGTTCGGCGACGTCTTCGGCGCGTGGCGCGCCATGGAGGAGCTCTACGAGCAGGGCGTTATCCGCGCCATAGGTACAGCTAACTTCTACCCCGATCACCTTGCAAACCTCATCTCGTTCAACCGCATCGCCCCCGCCGTGAACCAAGTCGAGTGCAACGCGTTCTTCCAGCAGCGCGAGGCGCAGGAGTACATGGCCGGCAAGGAGGTGGCCATGGAGGGCTGGGCGCCCTTTGCGGAGGGCAGAAACGACCTCTTCCGCAACGAGGTCCTCGCTCGCATCGGCGAGGCGCACGGCAAGACGGTCGCCCAGGTCGTGTTGCGCTGGCTGCTGCAGCGCGGTGTGGTCTGCATCCCTAAGAGCACGCACCGCGATCGCATGGAGCAGAACTTCGACGTCTTCGACTTCGCGCTGGGCGAAGACGAGATGGTCGCCATCGCCGCGCTCGACACCGGGCGCAGCGCGTTCTTCGACCACCACGACCCCGCCACCATCGAATGGATGTCCGGGCTCGTGCGCAACGTGTAGACGAGCGGTCAGACCGCACTGATAACTTACTAGGAGGAACTGCCATGAACTCATTCACGTACGACTACCCGGTCAGAAATTACTTCGGCGAGGGGGCCATGGACCAGGCACTCGACGCCGAGATGGGCGCCATGGGCAAGACAGTGATGCTCGCCTACGGCGGAGGCTCGGTCAAACGAACCGGCGTCTACGGCCACGTGGTCGATAAGCTCACGAGCGCGGGCAAGCGCGTGGTGGACTTCGGCGGCATCATGCCCAATCCGACCTACGAGAAGTGCCAGGAAGGCGCTGCGCTCGCACGCGAGGAGCAGGTCGACATCATTCTCGCCGTCGGCGGCGGGTCGGTCTTCGACTGCTGCAAGGTGGTCTCCGCGCAGGCGATGCTTGACGAGGACATCGAGACGTTCGAGCACGCCGACGGCAAGATGCCGAGCTCGTTCATCCCCATGGGCTGCATCGTGACACTCTCCGGTACGGGCGCCGAGCAGAACAACGGCGCCGTCATCACCAACGAGGAGACGCACATGAAGGGCGCCTATCTGGGGGCAATGCCCATGTGGGCGGCGCTCGACCCGGCGCTCCCGCTCACCGTACCGCACGCGCAGTTCATGAGCTGCGCGTTCGACACGCTCTCGCACTGCATGGAGAGCTATTTCGGAAGCCCGCGCGGACGCAACGTCACCGACGACATCAACCTCGCCATCCAGCGCAACGTCATCCGCAACATGCGCGTCATCTCGGACGACGACCAGAATCTCGATGCCCGAAGCGAGCTCGTCTATGACTCCGCCATGGCCGAGAACGGCGTGCTCAAGATCGGCAAGTCAACGGACTTCCAGGCGCACATGATCCAGCACCAGTACGGCGCGTACACCCACACCAACCACGGCATGGGGCTCGCGGTCATCCATCCTGCGCTCTACCGTCACCTTGCCCCTGAGGCGCCCGAGCAGTTCGCCCGCTGGGCGCGCGAGGTGTGGGGCGTCGACGCCAAGGGCAAAGACGACCTTACGGTGGCGCTCGAGGGCATCGAGCGCTTGCAGACGTTCATCGGCGAGATGGGGCTTCCCACGAGCTTCGCCGAGATGGGCTCAGACACGTCCGACGAGACGCTGCACAAGGTTGCGGACACCTGCATGCTCACCGGCGGCTGCGCCAAGAAACTGGAGCGCAGCGAGGTGTTCCAGATTCTGACCGAGTGTCTCTAGATCGGCGCTCGGTCCCAATCCGCCCGCGCCGAAGGAAACCGTACGACTCCGAGATGTCATCGTAATCGTAGGACCCGGCGAGCCCGCCGCGCCTGATGAATCCGTCGAAGTCGTCGTCGACGGCCCCCTGCTCGTCGAAGTAGGAGCGGTATTCGCCGAAGCTGAAGGGGAGGATGTGTACCTCCCCGTGGCGCCCTGTGAACAGGGTTGCCAGGTCCAAACTCAGGAGGAACGCGTTCGATCCCGTGAGGTAGATATCCCATCCGCCACGTGCGTGAATGCTGTTAATTGCTTTCTCGAAACCCTCGCACAGCTGCACCTTGTCGATGAAGAGACGGTTGCGGGTGCCCTCTTTGTGCCGCTCGATGATTTCGTGATACAGCGTGTGATACTCAAGCAGCGGCTCGTTGTCGAGGTCCAGCAGATCGATGTAGACGTTGTTGGAGGATGGGTCCCTCCGAGCAACGGAGGCGGAGAACGCCTTCATAAGCTCGGACCTACCAGAGCGGCGCATCCCCGTGATCACCTTGATGTCCCGGGTGCCCTCGAGCGCCCAAAGCCGCTCCATGTACGTAGTGCGGTCCACCCATGCCATCATCCGCTCCCTCTCGGTTTCGAAACTCGAATATTTCTAAAGTTTCGAAACCGAGAAGACAATATACACAAGGGCGCGTCGGGGAGCGAATCCCAGTCGCGCCATGTCGGCAGCGATGCCGGGCGCATTCACGCGTGCTACAATGCGGACATCAGAGATGAAAACACAGTCCCCGTCGGGTAGTCGTGGGCGTGCGGGAGTCCGCATCAGTAACCTGCCTCCTTGGTTGTCCCTTCTCTGCATGGTCATCTACATAAAGGAGGAACCAGCCATGCAGATCAGCGTGTCGTCCACCCTGACCGTATATCACGACGGCCAATTCTGGGTCGGGCTGGCGGAGCACGTCGAGGGCGGAAGGTATGGCGTCGCCCGCATCGTCTTCGGCGCGGAGCCGTCCGATGAGGAGATTCTGCGATTCGTTACAAGTGAATGGGAGAAGCTCTCGTTCTTCGGTGGCGAACCGGCTGAGGCAAGCAAGCCCGCGAAGAACCCCAAGCGGCGCGCTCGCGAGGCGGCGAAAGCCCTCAAGCAGCCAGCGATGAGCACCAAGGCGCAGCAGGCTCTCGCGGCACAGCGGGAAGCGATGAAGCGGGAGTCGGCTCAAGCAAGAAGCCAGCGTCGCGCGGATGAGGCGGAGGCGCGCTTCGAGCAGCGAAAGCTGAAGCGCAAGCAGAAGCATCGTGGGCACTGATCGCCATTTGCAGCAAGGCAAACCATATACAGCAGCGGCGCCAGTTCCACTTGAAGCCGACGCCGCGTAGACGCTAATGGTGACGGCTATGCACGGGCACGGTCGCGCCACCGCACTTCACAGCTTGTTTCTCAAGTATTTGGGACGCACACGCAGCGTTCAAAAATGCGGAGCGACTCCGCATGGCTCGAGACTGAGCCGAGGTGCCCTACTTCTCGCCCTCCAGCAGCCCCACGATGCGGTCGATGTCGACGGCAAAGCGAGGCCTTCCCTCGCGCTCGTAGCGGTCGAGGTATGCCTGGCACTCGGAGACAATGCGCTTGGTGTTGCCGTCGATGATGCGCTGGAGTGTCTCGTAGTAGGCCGAGCCCTCGGTCCTAAAGCGGCGCTGGTAGGCCTTGGTTATGGGGAACATCTTGATGTAGTGGATGCCGTGGCGGCAGCCGGGGCGCGTCGTGGGGCGGGGTGGCAACGCAAAGTACTGGTCTTTGGGCACGTTAGGGGCGATGTTGGAACGCAGCGGCACGGCGAAGTCCCTGCGCTTCCCGCGGAAACGCAGCCTCACCACCACGATGCAGGGGCGATTGTGCTTAAGCATGAGCTCGCGGTCGCCCTCGACGAGGTCGAAGAAATCCTGAGAGATGGATACGATCTTCATCGGTTACGCCCCCTTCATACGAAGCGGGGCCCGCATCGCTGCAGGCCCCTACAGGTGGGCGATATTCTACGCCTTGCGGCACCCCGTCGCCCACGGAGGTTAAACGTACACGTAAGCCGTACTCTGAAAGCCGCGGCTTCCGGCAAGTAGTTTATACCACGAAAGGTCGCTTTCAATGCGCATAGCTCGCAAAATAACACTCGCTGGGCCGTCACCCCTGACCGTTACCCTCCAATCTTCATTGAAGTCAGCAGGTCAATTCATATAGTCATGGGGGTTTATCCTGAAGGAAATCAAATTTATACCCCCATAACTAAGGAATTTTCTATTCCCACTCAATGACTAGAGCCCTGGTGTAATTGGCTGGACCACCGTTCCGGGAACCGGAATCGACCTACCTGTCCGCCAAGCCCCTTCTTCAGCTCCAGCCTAGCATCTGGCTCGCGCCGCTATAGGCGAAAGCCGGAGAGATGCGTCTTTGCCAAGAAAATAAGGCTAGCCTTATCTTGCTGCACGATTCGCGTGTTATAGTTAGATGGCTCTAACTGTTTGGGGGCGATAGCCATGCACGAACGCAAGGGCTTCTGGGACAAGAATGCCGGTCGATACGACCGTTTCATGCGAAACGACCGGGCGGCGTATGAGAAGATGTATGGACTGATCAGGCCGGTAGTGAAAGCAAAAACCGTACTGGAGGTTGCCACCGGCACGGGGCTTATCGCAAAGAGCATCGTGAATGCGGCGGCACACATCGAGGCTACAGACGCTTCTGCACAGATGATCCTTGAAGCAAAGCGGGACAATCAATCCGCAAAGCTGCACTTTTCCGTACAAGATATGTTCCGCCTGCCCTATGCACAGAAGTCCTTCGAAGTGGTGATCGCGTCCAACGCGCTTCACATAGTGCCGCATCCAGAAAAGGCCCTGCAAGAAATCAGGCGGGTGCTGAAGGACGACGGCGTGCTCATCGCGCCAACCTTCACCCACGCGGGAAACTCGGTTTCCGGCAAGGTAAAAGCCTTTTTCATGAGTATGGCAGGATTCCCCCTCCACAGCAGGTGGACAAGCGAGGAATACCTGTGTTTCCTGCGTCAAAACGGCTGGGCGGTGCAGAAAAGCGCGGTGCTGAAGGCTTCGTTCCCGTTGACCTATGCGGAATGCACGAAATCGGAGGGACCAGATGTCGTTCTTTGAAAACACCCGCAAGCCCGTGGGCCTCGGCGGAAAACTTATGGTTGCCATGATGAATCTGGGCCACAGCCCTGTGGCGCAGTGGGGACTTCAATTTCTACGACTTGCGCCAAATGCCAAGGTGCTGGATTGCGGCTGCGGCGGCGGGGCAAACATAAAACGGCTGCTGAAAAAATGCCCGCATGGCGTCGTCAAGGGCATCGACTATTCGCCCGTCAGCGTGGAGAAGGCTAGAAAGCTCAACCGAACTGCAATTCAGGAGGGGCGTTGCGCCGTTCTGCAAGGCAGTGTGGCGGATATGGCGTTTGAGAATAGCTACTTCGATGCTGTCACGGCCTTTGAGACCGTCTATTTTTGGCCTGATTTGCCCCAATGCTTCCGTGAGGTCTGGCGGACGCTGAAGCCAGGCGGGACAATTCTTATCTGCAACGAGAGCAATGGCGATACGGACAAGGACGAGAGGTGGACGCAGATCATCGGCGGCATGACCATCTACAAGGACATCGAATTAAAGGCATGTCTGGAGCAGGCGGGTTTTCACGAGGTGCAGATACACAAAAAGAAAAAGTGGCTCTGCGTCACGGCGCGGAAGTAAGGGCATCAAGCACGGGTATTTTTGCATCCATCCTGCACATGGCGATAGGCATGACGGTCATAGCGGCTGTGCTGGCGGCAATTGTGACAATTTTTATTCACTGAGGAAGAAACCTATGAAATGTAAAATTGAGAAAAACACCGTTCAGGAGACGCTGATCCTCCCGCTGTATTCCCGAAAGCTGTGTACGGAGCTGTACCCGAACCTTTATAGGGATGAAACAGCGGTTCGTCTGCTCGACCAAATCGACTACGACTTTTCAGAGGCAGAGAAAAACTCCCGCAGCCTGATGCAGCGCTTTGGTGCGCTGGAGGTGGCCACACGGCAGAGTGATCTTGCTTTCGAGGTGCGGGATTACCTGAAAGGCCACCCCAATGCGGCGATGGTCAATCTGGGCTGCGGGCTGGACAACACCGGCAGAACCTGCGACAACGGTAGATGCAAGATCTACAATCTGGACTTCCCGGATGTGATTGCCTTGCGGCAGCAGTTACTGCCCGCCGAGGATCGAGAACATAATATCCCCTGCGACCTGAAAGACACCGCATGGTTTAGCAAAATCGATGCCTCCGGCGGGGCGGTGTTCTTTGCCTCCGGGGTGTTCTATTACTTTCTGACCCAGCAGGTCCGGGAACTGGTACGGGGGATGGCAGACGCTTTCCCCGGCGGTGTGCTGGTCTTTGATGCTGCCAATCGGACGGCAGTAAAGATGATCGCAAAAACATGGCTTAAGACTGCAAAAATCAAGGATGTAGGGGCATATTTTGCGGTTTCGGATGCCGCCAAGGAAATCGGCACGTGGGACAGCCGTCTGCAGGTCACAAGTCGCGGCTATATGCTGGGCTACAACGATTTGAGGGACCCTTCTGTCAGCGGCTTTTTCCGGTTTCTCGCAAGGGTCGGTGACAACGGGATGAAAATGCAAATCGTGAAAATAAGATTTTGAGAGACAAAAATGAAGCGCGTTCACTTTGACGTTGAAGAAGACGGCTTTTACGGCGCATATTGGGCGCGCAAGGGCAAGGTCAATGCGTGCGCGCCCAAATACCCGCGGGATTGTTTTATTCATGGACTTTAGTCCGTGCCGCGCGGCATAGAAAGCCACCCGCTCAGCGGGTGGAGGCCAATTTCCGCTACGCGACAAAACCTTCCCCCTAGCATGAGGATTGTTCAGGTCATCATGCTAGGGGGAAGGTGATTGCTGTGGCCCAGAAAGCCAACAGCCTCGCGCACACGAAATGGCTGTGCAAGTACCGCATCGCACCGAGGTCAAGCTCATCGCCGCCATCGTCGAGAAGCACCCCAAGGTGCGCTTTGCCGTGAGCCGCACCTCACCCTACGCCGGCCTCTATGACCGCATGGAGCAGGCCCTGCGCGAGCGCGTGGCCAACGCGGTGGAGGTCGTCCGCTCCGACATCAGCCCCGCGCTTCTTGTCCACACCGGTCCAAACCTCGTGGGTGTGGCGGTCCAGAGACTCTAGCGGAGGCGGGGCATCCTGCCCCAAAAACAAATGCAAAAGATGAGCGCTTCTTGCCGCCCAATTGGCAAGAAGCGCTCATCTTTTCTTAACGCGTTGTATGGCGGAGAGAGCGCAAGTTACGCGAGCGTCCTTCTTGCCAGCTCGGCCGCGCCAAGGATTCCTTGGTCGCCGCCGCAGCCCGGGGCGCAGATGTAGCTCTCCATGTCCTTAAGCTCGGCAGTCTGGATGTAGCCGCCCAGATATTCGAGGGTCTTCTTGCGGACGATGCCGTAGAGCTGCTCCTGGTGCATCACGCCGCCGCCGAGGACGATGCGGCGAGGCGAGTACATGAGCACGAGGTTCGCGCACATCTGCCCCAGATAATCCCCCTCGAGCGCCCACACCTCAGCGTTGTCCGCGAGCTCGGCCGCGGGCTTTCCCCAGCGCGCGGCGATGGCGGGGCCGGAGGCGAGGCCCTCGAGACAGCTCGCGTGACTCGGGCAGACGCAGCGTCCCTCCTCGGTGGGACGAATCCTTACCAGCATGTGGCCGGCCTCGGGGTGCAGCATGCCGTGAAGGAGCCTGCCCGCGCACATGACGCCCGCGCCCACGCCGGTGCCGATGGTTACGTAGACGGCGTCCTCGAGCCCTTTGCAGCAGCCGAAGACCACTTCGCCGAGGCAGGCAACGTTCACGTCCGTGTCGTAGGTCACCGGAATCCCGAGGGCGTCGGCGAAAGCGGCGCGAAGACCATAGCCTCGCCACGCGAGCTTGGGCGTCTGGAGGATGGAACCGTAGCGCTCATCGTTGGGGTCGACGCAGGTCGGGCCGAAGGCGCCGATGCCCAACGCGTCCACATTGCGGGCGGTGAACCACTCGACCATTTGCGGGACGGTCTCGGCGGGCGTAAGCGTCGGGGTCTCCATACGGTCGAGGACCTCGCCGTCGCCGGACACCACGGCACAGACCATCTTGGTCCCGCCGGCCTCGAGGGCGCCGAGCCTCATTTGCTTTTCGCTCATGTGATCCTCTTTACAAAGAAACGCCCGCAGTCATGGTCAACCGCGGGCGCCCATAACGTTGGCTTGTTTCGAGGCGACCCTACCTGGGCACGCGGTCCTGCCTTGCGGCAAACGGGGCGAGCACGGCGTGCGGCTCGCTTTGGTACCAGTAGGCGACGGTGGAGATGTCGTCCTCGCGCTCGTAGAGCTTGATGTCGTCGTTGCCGAGGTCCTGGAACGTCACGCGCAGGTCCTCCTTGAACGAGATCGGGTCGGGAAGGTGCCACCTGTAGAGGCCGTGCCTGGGCAGCGCGTCGTCGTTGGTCGCGAGCATCGGGTTCGGGTTCGGCTTGCCCGCGCTGAAGCGGTCGCGCGTGGCGTCGCGCGTCGAGCGGTACGGGTAGCCGGCGAACAGTGTGTTGAAGCACTGCGCCTCGGGCAGCGCGTGGGGCGGCCTGTCGAGGAAGGCCCAGGCACCGCCGAAGTAGTCCTCGGCTCCCGTCGAGGTGACCGTGGGGAACTCCTCGTCGCCGTCGAGGAAGAACTTCATCTCGCCCTCGCCCCACCAATAGCGCTCCAGAGCGCACAGGGCCATGTAGGTGCCGACGTAGTAGCCCTTACCGCGCACGCCGTCGAGCACGGTGTAGTCGACGCCCCTGCGGGTGCTGCGCTCGCGGTTAAAACGGGCGTGGAAGTACATGGCGTCGTCCGGCACGTCGGTGAGCGCGTAGTTGAACGTGTAGAAGATGTACTTAATGAACCCGGGGTGCTCGCTCGTAAGCGTGACCTTGGCGTGCTTCCTGAAAGGCATCTCGAAGTAGCAGTTCATGCCGCCCGTCGGGTTCACGCAGATGGGCATCGAGTTGACGATGGCGCGCTCACCGAAGCCGTTGCAGAAGAAGTCGCCGACAGGGCACTCGACCGAGGGGGTCTCCTCGTCGTCCCAGTAGAAGCGCAGCACGAGGTCGCGCATGACGAAGCTGCCGGCGGCGGTCTTGTCGGGGACGGTCATCCAGATGTGGCGGATGATGCCGGGGCCCTCGATGTCCGCGAGCGTGATGGTCTCGCCGGACTCAAGGGGCACGCAGCACGAGCCCTTGCGGCCGACGCCGAGGTGGCTGGCCGACATGGCGGCGCGGCCCTTCTCGCCCGTGATGTTCTCGGGGGTGATGGCGCGGCTTTCCTCACCGCCGTGCATCCACACGTCTTTAAGGAACTCTCTCATCGTCGACCTCCTCTATTCGTCGTCTTCTCACTCGGCGGAACTGGCACCGTTCACGTAGACGATCTGCTGGCGCGCCTCGTCGACGAGGGCGTCGAAGTCGAGTTTCTCGTCGGGGCGCGCGAGCGCGACCGTCATGGCGAGCGGGAGGTTGACACCCGCGATCACGTGGATCCGGTCGGAGGCGAAGCGGGAGAAGCGCTGGTTCACACTGCCGCCGAGCGCGTCGGTAAGAACGACGACCTCGTCAGTGCCCGAAAGCGCAGCCTCGACCGCCGCGTCGAGCCCCTCGCCGTTGTCGTTCACGTAGGCGCACACGGCGTTGACGGCGTCGCTCTTACCCGTAAGGAACTCGAGGGTGTCCTTGAAGCCCTGGGCGAGAAGGGAATGGCTCGCCACAACTATCTTTCTCATTGATTCACCAATCTCTTGGGTCGAAGCTAGGCGAGGATGCCGGCGGCGGAGGCGACCATCGCGAGGACGATCACCACGAGGATGAGGGCCGTCATGCTCGCGTTCTTCTTGGTAAGAAGGTAATACGCGCTTCCCGTGATGGCGGCGGGGATCATGGCAGGCAGGATCTTGTCGAGCAGCGGCTGAATCTCCATCGAGACGTCGCCGAAGCTGAAGCTAATCGGGCAGGTGACGCCGATGACCGAGGCGATGAGGCAGCCGACCACGGTGAGGCCGAGCACGGAGGCGGCGGCAGTGAGGTTGGGAAGCTTCTCGCTGAAGTCGGTGACGAGCTTCACACCCTGCTTGTAGCCGAACTCGAGGGCGTGCATGCGGACCCAGAAGATGGCCAGGATGAGCGCGAACCAGATGCCGGCTCCCACGGGGTTGCCCTCGATGGCCATATAGGCGGCGATGGAGCCCATGATGGTCGGGATCATGGTCATGAGCAGGGAGTCGCCGACGCCGGCGAGCGGTCCCATGGTGCCGATCTTCAGGTCTTGGACGGCGTCCGCCGCCGCGAGGCCGTCACGCTCCTCCATGGCCACGCAGGCGCCGAGGATGATGGCGGCGAGCCAAGGCTGGGTGTTGTAGTAGCGGAAGTGGTTGTTGAGCG
>CABUTH010000019.1 GCA_902494465.1 uncultured Collinsella sp. | reverse complement strand
GCCAGAGGCGGGGCATGCCCCGCCTCTTACACCACATCTCTGTGCGCTACCCATATCTAGGCCGCAAAGAGGTCGTTTGCGGCAGTTTTGGCTGTTACTAAAAAGGTGACAGTACTCATATTTGCCATTTTTTGTCCACGGGGCCTTGAGGGAGGCCGTTAATCAGATCCCGGGGGAGGCGGTTCGAGGGCCGCAGAACAAAAAACGGGGGCACAGTTTGAACTGCACCCCAAAACTTGGACGGCTTAAATAAGAACTACGCCGCAAGGGGCTGGTTCCGGAACTCCTCCGGGGTCAGCCCCTTCAGTTTAACCTGCCTTCGCCTCGTGTTCCAATGGGCGACGTACGCGTCCAGGTCCGCCTTGAAGGACTCGAAGTCGGGCCATGTCCTTCCCCGGAAGAACTCGTCCTTCATGTGGCCGAAGACCTGCTCGGTGGCGCCGTTGTCGATGCAGTTGCCCTTTCTGGACATGCTCTGGACGATCCCGGCTTCCTTCAGCCTCCCGCACCATGCGGCGTGCTGGTACTGCCAGCCCATGTCGCTGTGAAGCACCGGCGTCGCGCCCTCGGGCATCTTCGCCAGCAGCTGGTCGAGCAGCTCGGCCTGCTGCGCCATGTCCGGGCTGGTCGACGTCGACCACGCGACTATCTCCTTGCTGCCGAAGTCGTACACCGGCGCGAAGTAGGCCTTGCCCCAGGGCTGCTTGAACTCGGTGACGTCGGTGCCCATCTTCTGCCACGGCCCGTCGGCGGCGAAGTCGCGCCCGATGACGTTCTCGAACGTCTCGCCCACGACGCCCCTGTACGAATTGTACCTATGGTAGTCGGTCTCGCGGCGGATGCCGCAGCGGACCCCCATCTCCCGCATCATCTTGAGCACGGTCTTGTCGGCTATGCGCGCGCCCAGCTCGGCGCGCAGGCACATGGCGACCTGGCGGTGGCCGCACCCGTTGGCCGTGCGCGAGAAGATCTCCGCCACCGCGTCCCGCAGCTCCGGGCGCGTCGGCCTGGCCGGGTGCGACAGCGCGTAGTAGTAGCTGGACCGGGCCAGGCCGGCGCATTCCAGCAGGCTCCCCAGCTTGCACCCCTCCGCGCGCAGGGCGCTCACGGCCTCGACCTTCGCCCTGGTCAGAGCCCGTCCCTCTCGACCAGGGCACGCAATTTTTTTAGGTAGGCCACCTCGGTCTCGAGCCTTCGGCAGCGCTCCTCGAGCTCCTGCTCGCGGGTGCGCTCGCGCGGCCTGGGGCCGGACCCCCTCGGCCTGCCCCTGGGCTTGGGCCTGAGCGCCTCGGCGCCGCCCTCGCGGTAGAGCGCGCACCATCTCTTGAGCGGCGCCAGGGACATGACCCCGAACGCCTTCATGGCGTCCCGCTTGCCCATGCCGCCGTCGACCACGGCCGAGGCGGCGGCGACCTTCTGCTCGTATGTGTACCTGGTCTGCTTGCCGTCCATGGATAGCAGCACCTCGCTTCCGAACGACCGGTATACGTAGAGCCATTGTCTCACGGTGTTGCGCGGGACCGACAGCGCCTTCGCCGCCGACTCGAAGCCGTGCCCTCGCTCGAAGAGCCCGATCGCCGCCTTCCTGGCCTCGATGTCGTGTTTCACCCTCAAGTCGACACGCATAAAAAGCCTCCCATTTCTCGTGTCCAAGAAATGGGAGGCAGTTCAGTTCATTCTGCGCCCCCGTTTTTGGGTATTGCGGTTGTTTGCCGCCGGTTTTACGCCGCTTCGTCGAACTGCGAGTTGTACAGGTCCGCGTAGAAGCCGCCCTGGGCGAGCAGTTCGTCGTGTGTGCCCTTCTCGACGATGTCGCCGTCGCGGATCACCAAGATTACGTCGGCGTTGCGGATCGTGGACAGGCGATGCGCGATGACAAAGCTCGTGCGGCCCTGCATCAGCGCATCCATGGCGCGCTGAATAAGCTCCTCGGTGCGGGTATCGACGTTGGAGGTCGCCTCGTCCAAAATCAGCGCCGGACGGTCGGCCAAAATGGCGCGGGCGATGGTCACGAGTTGGCGCTGGCCCTGTGAGAGGTTGGTGCCCTCCTCATTGATCATAAAGTCGTAGCCGCCGGCGAGCGTATGGATAAAGTGGTCGCAGCGTGCGGCGCGCGCGGCGGCCTCGACCTCGGCGTCAGTCGCATCGGGACGTCCGTAGCGGATGTTCTCGCGGATGGTGCCGTTAAACAGCCAGGTATCCTGCAGCACCATGGCAAACTCGCCGCGCAGTGCCGCGCGGTCCCAGTCGCGCACGTCGACGCCCTCGACGCGCAGCGAACCGCCGTCCACGTCGTAGAAACGCTGCAGCAGCTTAATGAGCGTGGTCTTGCCGGCGCCGGTGGGGCCGACGATGGCGATGGTCTGACCGGGCTGCGCCTCGCAGCTAAAGTCGTGGATGATGGTCTTGTCGGGCGTGTAGCCAAACTTGACATGGTCAAACTCAACGTGGCCGGGGCGCTTCTCGGGAATCTGGGCGTCGGCCTTCTGCTCCTCCTCGGGCGCGGTCAGGAACTCAAAGACGCGCTCGGTGGCAGCGGCCATCGACTGCATCGTGTTGCTCACGTTGCCCAGCTGCTGCACAGGTTGCGTAAAGTTGCGAACGTACTGGATAAAGCTCTGGATGTCGCCGGGCGTGGCATTGCCGGTCAGCGCGAGCTGTGCGCCCACCACGACAACGCCCACGTAGCCCATGTTGCCCACCAAGCTCATAAGCGGCATCATCAGGCCCGACAGGAATTGCGAGCGCCAACCGCTCACAAACAGTCGGTCGTTTTGACGGTCGAACTCCTCGATCGAGGCCTCGGCGCGGTCGAACACCTGAATGACGTTCTGGCCGGCAAAGTCCTCCTCGATAATGCCGTTGACGGCGCCCAGGACTTGCTGTTGCTCGCGGAAGTACGGCTGCGAGAAGTGAATCATCACGGTCAGGATAATCGCGGCAGCCGGCAGCGTGAGCACGGTGACGCCGGTAAGCGGCAGACTGATCGACAGCATCATGACGAGCACGCCGATAATCTGCGTCACCGACGTGATGAGCTGTGTCACGCTCTGGTTGAGTGACTGGCCGAGCGTATCGACGTCGTTGGTGATGCGGCTGAGCACGTCGCCCTTGCTGTGTCCGTTAAAGTAGCTCATCGGCACGACGGCGATCTTGGCGGCGATCTCCTTGCGCATGC
Organism: uncultured Collinsella sp.; assembly: GCA_902494465.1. Lineage (GTDB taxonomy): Bacteria > Actinomycetota > Coriobacteriia > Coriobacteriales > Coriobacteriaceae > Collinsella. The sequence continues at coordinate 15,138 of CABUTH010000019.1, read as the reverse complement.
GGTAGCAAATCTTTTGCGTGACGCCGGTCATGAGCCAGCCCTGGATGAGGCTGCAAACAGAGCTTGCCAGATACAGGCAGAGCAAAAAGCCGAGCGTCTTGGCGATCCAGGCAAAGTCGACATCGCCGGTGCCGTTGACCTTGGCAACCAAGCCCTCGAACAGCTTAGTCGTAACCTGGCCGAGCACCTTTGGCCCCACAATGTTAAAGATGACCGAGCACACGGCAAAGGCGACGGCGGCAAACACGGCAATCTTGTGCTGGCCGATATAGCCGAGCAGCTGCCTCATGGTGCCCTTAAAGTCCTTGGCCTTTTCGCCACGGCGCATGCCGCCCATGCGGCCCATGGGACCACGCTGGCGGGTGGGCTTGGGAATCTGGGTCTTGGTCTCGTCTGCCATTAGCGCTCGCCTCCTTCCATGACGGCTGCAATTTCTTCTTGGGTAAGCCCCAGCTCCTCGGCGGAAAGCTGCGACTGTGCGATCTCCAGGTACGCCGAGCAGCTGCGCAGCAGCCCCTCGTGCGTGCCGGTGCCCACTACGTGGCCGTCGTCGAGCACGATGATCTGGTCGGCGTGCATGATAGTCGCGATGCGCTGGGCCACGACCACGAGCGCGGCGTCGGTAACGTTTTTGGCCAGCTCTTCGCGCAGACGCGCGTCGGTCTTGTAGTCGAGGGCGCTAAACGAGTCATCGAACACCACGATTTCGGGCTTTTTGGCCAACGCGCGGGCGATGGCCAGGCGCTGACGCTGACCGCCCGAGACATTGGAGCCGCCCTGGCTGATGGGGGAGTCGTAACCGTCCTCACGTTCGGCGATAAAGTCCTCGGCCTGTGCGATGCGCGCTGCCTGGTGCATGTCATCATCGCTCACCATGTCGCCGGCAAACTTGAGGTTGCTCTCAACGGTGCCCGAGAACAGGCGACCCTGCTGCGGGATGTAACCGATGCGGCGGCGCAGCTCGGAAAGGGTCATGTCGCGCACGTCGATGCCGTCGAGCGAAATGCTGCCGCCCGTGACGTCGTACAGGCGCGGAATCAGCTGCACGAGCGTGGACTTGCCCGAGCCCGTGGAGCCAATGATGCCGAGCATCTGGCCGGCGTGCGTGGTGAAGTTCACACCGCTGATGACATCGGCGCGGGCATCGGGGTACTGGAAGCTCACGTCGCGGAAGGTGAGCTCACCGCGCGGCGCGCTGGCTGCGGGCAGTTTGGGCGAGGCAGGGTCGTTGATGCTCGTGGGGCAGGTGATGACCTCTTCCACGCGCTCGGCTGCGACCTCGGCGCGGGGCAGGATGACCGAAACCATGGTGAGGATCATAAACGCCATGACGATCTGCATGGTGTAGGAAATAAACGCCATCATGTTGCCGACCTGCATCACGCCGTCGGACACGCCCTGCGCGCCAAACCAGACGATAAGTACGGTGATGCAGTTCATGACGAGCATCATGAGCGGCATCATAAAGCTCATGGCTCGGTTGGTGTAGAGCTGCGTGGTCATCAGGTCGAGTGATGCCTTGTCAAAACGTTCGAGCTCATGCTCCTCGCGGTTGAACGAGCGGATGGGCATCAGGCCGTCGAGCAGCTCGCGGGCGGTAAGGTTCACGCGGTCCACAAAACTTTGCATCTTTTTGAACTTGGGCATGGTGAGGCCCATGAGCACGCCGACGACAGCCGAAACCGCGATGATGGCCACAGCGATGGTCCACTCCAGGCCGGTGTGGTTGGCCAGGACGCGCATGACGGCGACGATGCCCATGACGGGAGCCATCAGGCACATGCGGATAAACAGGGTTGCGGCCATCTGAATCTGCTGAATGTCGTTGGTGCAGCGGGTGATGAGCGAGGCCTGGCTAAACTTGCCCACCTCGGCCGGCGAGAAGTGCATAACCTTGTTGAAGGTCTCGCGGCGCAGGTCGCGGGCGATGGAGCAGGCGGTGCGCGAAGCCACGGCGCCGGTCAGGATGGTGGCGACCAGCGACACCAGACACAGACCAAACATCGTGGTCGCCATGCGGCCCAGGTAGGCGTTCTGCACGTCGGCGGGGTCGATGCCCTGTGCCTTGTACTCGTCCTGCACGTAGCTCACGGCGCGCTGGGTGACGATGGAGCCCGACATGGAGCCCATTTTGTCAGCCATATCGTTGGCGCCCTCGACGAGCTTGCCCTGATCGATAAGACCGCCTTCAACGCCTAGGCGCAGGCTCTTCATGGTGATCTTACCGCCGTCGGCGTCGATCTGCTTTTGCATGCTCTGCGCGGCTGCGGCCTTCTGCTGCATCTCGGCGAGCTGCTCGGGCGTCATCGCCGCCATCTGCTCGGGGGTGGGCATGGTCTGAGCGGCGCCGCCATCGCTTGCCTCGGTGGATGCGCCGGTCATGTCGCCCATGGAGTCGGCGTCGATGCCCTGGTTGAACGAAAGGACGACGGTCTCGGGCAGGCTCATGATGTCGGCAATCTTGCCGCCGTCGGCGCGCTCCTCCTCGGTGCCCTTGTACGTTCGAATGCCGTTATTGTCCGCCTTACTAAACACGGCCTCCACAGCCTTGGCGTCCTTGGCGCTCATAAAGAGTTCGAGGTCGTCGAGCGATTCGGCGCGGATGGTGTCGGGTACGGGCGAGGCGATACCGCCTTGCTGTACGCCCACGTCGACGATGTCGCTCATATAGGTAGGCAGCGCCAGATCGGCGTTGCAGCTGATTACGATAAGTACGATAGCTGCGAACAGTGCAAGGATATGCTTTTTAAAGAGCTTGAGAATCCTCACTCGGCATCTCTCCTTTCTTGGTTGCGGTCGATAATTTCGTTGGCACGTCTTAGAAGACGCACCATCTCTTGGGTATCTGTTTCGCCGAACTGCTCGAGGAAGGCCGCGGTGCGGTCCTCGAATTCCCGACGCTTGATTTCGAGATCATGGAATCCCTTGTCGGTCACCGTGACGTGTACGCGACGACGGTCGGTCTTTGAGTGCTCGCGCTCGACCCAGCCCTTGGCTTCGAGAGCGCGTAGGATATTGGCGATGCGGGCACTCGAGACCCAGGCGCGATCTGCGAGTTCGCTCGGCGTGAGCGAACCGCCAGCGAGCATGAGGGCGCGCATGACGGCCATCTCGCCGCCGAGAGCTTTGTCCGCAAAGCGCGAAACGCGCTGATGCATGCTGCCAAACTCGGTAAGGAGTTGGCGTCCAAGCTCATGGAAATCGGTATCTTCCACCGAAAACCCCTAACACTAGAAACTATTTTCGGTGGAAGATGATACCCCTGCACGCGCGCCCTATACGGAAGATTTTTGGGACATGCCTAGAAAACTGCCTTTAGGCGATCTCCGTACACCGTCGGTGCCAGCAAAGTTAAGGGCAGATCTCTAGGCATGTCCCAAAAACTACCTGGTTGCTAGGCAATATAAAGAACGCATAAAGAATTAAAATCATTCAAGAATTGCAGCGTTTCAAAGAACTATCATGCACGCGGTTAGGCGAGGGGTTGTCACCACCATGACGACTGGGACTCATATAATCGCCACGTGCGATGCTCCAACTTCCCGCGAGGAGACACCTTATATAAAGGGGGATGGAGTCATGGCATTTGACTTCACGGGCAAGACCGCGATTGTCACGGGCGGCACTCAGGGCATTGGCCTCGAGATCGCCAAGGGCATCGTCGCGGGCGGCGGACATGTCGCGCTCATCGCAAGGAACGCTGCTAAGGGCGAGGCCGCTGTGGCCGAGCTTGGCGAGGGCAACAAGTTTTATCAGCTCGATGTCGCTGATGCGCCCAAGGCGCGCGAGACCGTCGAACAGATTTTCGCAGACCTGCCGCAAACCAATATCCTGATCAACTGCGCTGGCGTCATCAGCACCAAGAAGTTCGACGAGATCGACGACACCGAGTGGCGCCGTACCATCGACATCAACCTCAACGGCACCTTTACCATGATGAACGCCGTGTACCCGCACTTTAAGGCTGCCCATGCCGGCACTATCGTCAACGTGAGCTCTGTTGCTGGCAAGATCGGCGGCGGCCTGCTCGGCACCGCGGCTTACGCGAGCTCCAAGGCCGGTGTTAACGGTCTAACCAAGGCAGTCGCCAAGGAGGGCGGTAGGTTCGGCGTTCGCTGCAACGCTGTGTGCCCGTCGCTCACGTTGACCGATATGACCTCGATTCTCTCTGACGAGAACTCTCAGCGCATCATCAACGGTATTCCTCTGGGCCGTGCCGCCCAGGCCAGCGAGCCTGCGCAGATGGTGCTCTTCTTTGCCTCCGACCTCGCCAGCTTCGTGAACGGCGAGATCGGTGACTGCGACGGTGGCATCGTTCTGGACGGGTAATACCCCGCGACGTTAATTCGGCGACGGCTCCTGCGACTCGGGACCGTCGCCTTCTTTCTGGCACAGGAGCGTGCGACCGCGTGCCACACGCATCAAAAGGAGATATAAATGAGTGAATCGACTGTGGTGGAGGCGCCGGCGGCAAAGGAGCCGTTCTTTAAGATGTCCTCCATCCCGGGTGCCAATATTTTGGTGCCGCTTCTGCTGGGCTGCCTGCTCAACACGCTATTCCCCGATCTGTTCAAAACGCTCGGCAGCTTTACGCTTGGCATGACCCAGCAGGGTGCAGGCCCGCTCGTGGGCGCTTTTTTGCTTATCGTCGGTACGACGATTTCGTTTAAGAGTGCTCCTGCCGCCGCTGCCCGCGGTGCCATCATCATCGCCGTCAAGCAAATCGTGGTCGTTGCCGTGTCGCTGCTCATCCTTTATGTGTTCAACGACAACCTGTTTGGCATCTCTGCCATGGTGATGCTGGCGGCTTGCACCGGCGCCAACAACGCTATGTACGCTGGTCTGATGGGCACCATGGGCAATGAGGCCGAGCGTGGCGCTGTCGCAATCACCACGCTCGTTGTCGGCCCTCCGGTCACGATGATCGTGCTCGGCGCTGCCGGCCAGGCTCCGATCGGCTGGTCGCTCGTGGGTGCCATCCTGCCGATCGTCGTCGGCATTATTCTGGGCAACGTCTTCCCCAGCTTTAAGAAGATGATGGCACCGGCACTTTCCGCCGTCATCGTGCTCGTCTTCTTTGCCATGGGCTCGACCATGACCTTTGGCCAGCTCATTAATGGCGGTCTTCCCGGTATTCTGCTCGGCGTGATCTGCTCGGTGATCTTTGCAATTCCCGTCATCGCGGTCGACAAGCTCACGGGCGGCACGGGTGTCGCAGGTGCGGCCATTTCGAGCTGCGCCGGAGCCAATGTGGCTACGCCTGCTGCCATGGCAAGCGTCAACGGGGCCATGTACGGTGGCGCCGTGCTCGCGACGGCTACGGCACAGGTTGCTGCCTGCGCAATCGTGACGGCTATATTGACCCCGCTGGTCACCAGTTGGTGCTACAAGCATTTTGAGGGCCAGCAGAGCAACAGCAAGGCAACGACCGACAAGGCTTCCGCAGCCGCCTAATGCCAAACGGCAATCAAAGCTAAATAACTAGCCACGCCATAGGGCGGCCCCGGGGGAAATCCCGTGGCCGCCCTTCAGTTTCTGAAGGGTCTCTGGGGTACTTTACCCTGATAAAGCTGACATAACAGCTAGAGTGAACGTCGTACAAAGGCAAGGAAAAATACCAAAGAAATCGGTGAACGGTAGTTGTTCGCGCTCGCATTTCCTGCGGGTTTGTAAAAAACGCCATTATGATATAAAAAAAGAAACATATAACAGCCCAGATGGAGAGGGTCGCTATGTTATCCTTCTCAAACGGGTGAAATCTTGGGTTTTGGGTTGTAGTTCCAAGGTGGATAAACGTTTTCCCTACACCAACGTGTGGTGAAGAACGGAAGAAGCCGGTAGTGCAAGCCGAACATTCAAGAATTCAATAAGCAGCGGTGTGAGAGAGCGCCGCATTACACGTAACTAGGAGCGTGGTTACACAATGCAGGAGGCATGGGAAGGCTTCAAGGAAGGCATCTGGACGGGAGAGGTTGACGTCCGAGACTTCATCCAGAAGAACTACACCCCCTACGAGGGCGACGAGTCGTTCCTCGCCGGCCCGACCGAGCGTACCAAGGAGCTGTGGGGCGAGGTTCTCGACCTGCTGCTTAAGGAGCGCGAGCAGGGCGGTGTCCTCGATATGGACACCAAGACCGTCACGGGTATCGTGAGCCACCCCGCTGGCTACATCGATAACGCCCACCGCGAGAAGGAGACCATCGTCGGCCTCCAGACCGACAAGCCGCTCAAGCGCGCGCTGCACGTCAACGGCGGTATCCGCATCGCTTGCCAGGCTGCCAGCCAGCACGGCTATAAGGTCGACGAGAACGTTGTCGAGCGCTACACCTTCGAGCGCAAGACCCACAACGCTGGCGTCTTCGATGTCTACACCCCCGAGATGCGTGCTTGCCGCTCGGCTCACATCATCACTGGTCTGCCCGATGGCTATGGCCGCGGCCGCATCATCGGCGACTACCGTCGTGTTGCCCTGTACGGCGTCGACTACCTGATCAAGGACAAGGAGGCCCAGAAGGCTTCCACCCCGACGGTCATGACCGCCGACAACATCCGCGATCGCGAGGAGCTGCAGGAGCAGATCCGCGCCCTCGGCGAGCTCAAGATGATGGCCGAGACCTATGGTTTCGACATTTCCAACCCTGCTACCAACACGCAGGAGGCCATCCAGTGGATGTACTTCGCCTACCTCGCTGCCGTCAAGGAGCAGAACGGCGCCGCTATGTCCATCGGCCGTACCTCTACGTTCATCGACATCTACGCTGAGCGCGACCTTGCCAACGGTACCTTCACCGAGGAGCAGATCCAGGAGTTCGTGGATCACTTCATCATGAAGCTCCGCATGGTCAAGTTTGCCCGTACCCCCGAGTACCAGGCCCTGTTTACCGGCGATCCGCAGTGGGTCACCGAGTCTATCGGCGGCATGGGTGTTGACGGCCGTACGCTCGTTACCAAGATGAGCTACCGCTACCTGCACACGCTCGAGAACATGGGCACCAGCCCCGAGCCCAACATGACCGTTCTGTGGTCGACCCGTCTGCCCGAGAACTTCAAGAAGTTCTGCGCCAAGACTTCTGTCGCCAGCTCCTCGATCCAGTACGAGAACGACGACCTCATGCGCGTCTATCACGGCGACGACTACGGTATCGCCTGCTGCGTGTCCTCCATGCGCATTGGCAAGGAGATGCAGTTCTTTGGCGCCCGCGCCAACCTGGCCAAGTGCCTGCTGTATGCACTCAACGGCGGTGTTGACGAGGTCTCCAAGAAGCAGGTCGGCCCCAAGTACCGCGCCGTCGAGGGCGATACGCTCGATTACGACGACGTTGTGGCCAAGTACAACGACATGATGAAGTGGCTCGCTGGCGTGTACGTCAACTCGCTGAACATCATTCACTACATGCACGACAAGTATTGCTACGAGCGCATCCAGATGGCTCTGCACGACAAGCACGTGCACCGCTGGTTCGCTACGGGCATCGCTGGCCTTTCCGTCGTGGCTGACTCCCTGTCCGCCATCAAGTACGCCAAGGTCCACCCCGTCCGTGATGAGAACGGCATCATCGTCGACTTCGAGACCGAGGGCGAGTTCCCCAAGTACGGTAACGACGACGACCGCGTCGACCAGATCGCTCACGACGTTGTGCACCAGTTCATGGAGTACATCCGCATGAACGATACCTACCGCAACTCCGTGCCTACGACCTCGGTTCTGACCATTACCTCCAACGTCGTGTACGGTAAGAAGACCGGCTCCACGCCCGACGGCCGCAAGGCTGGCCAGCCGTTCGCCCCGGGTGCTAACCCCATGCACAAGCGCGATAGCCACGGTGCCATCGCTTCGCTGTCTTCGGTTTCCAAGCTCCCGTTCCGCGATGCTCAGGACGGCATCTCCAACACCTTCTCCATCATCCCGAGTGCGCTCGGCAAGGAGGACCAGGTGTTCTTTGGCGATATCGACCTTGATCAGCTGGGCGAGTAACTATTGTTAGTGCTATACTAACAATAACGATTACTGATTAGCGCGCCGGTTTCGGCCGGCGCCTATTAATCGAAGGAGACACATTATGAAGGTTTCTGAAGTTTCCGAGACCCAGGCCGATAACCTGGTCCACATGCTCGACGCTTACGCCGAGAAGGGTGGCCACCACCTGAACATCAACGTCTTCAACCGTGAGACGCTGCTCGACGCTCAGGCTCACCCCGAGAAGTACCCGCAGCTGACCATCCGCGTTTCCGGCTATGCCGTGAACTTCCACACGCTCACCAAGGAGCAGCAGGACGAGGTCATTGCGCGTACCTTCCACGACAAGTTCTAAAGGGACTCAACTCCCACCGGAGACCCGGTAAGGCCTACGCACTTTGCCTCTCAAACGTCCTCGCCGCTTCGCGGCTGCGGAATGTTTGCGAGACAAAGTGCTCCCGGCCTTGCCGGGTCTCCTGCGTTGTCGTCCTTTAGGGAACCACGCTAAATTAAATTGGTGTCCTCGGACATGCAAAGAGGCTCGCTGCGCACTTCGTGCGGCGAGCCTCTTTGCGTCCTGCGGAATGTTTTGGGAGGTAGCCCAAACAGCCCCGGCTGGGTCCTGTGTAGTCACCCTTTAGGCGGAACTCTCCTAATTATTTGGATGAGTCGTTTACTTACTTGTACTGTTACCGTCATCCCGCTGTTGTTGGGGTATGCTTTGTTCGTATGTAAACGTATGACATGTTGATGGGGGAGGGTGCTATGGCTCGCGAGAGTGCTCGTTCTAAGGATACGGCTAAGCCTGGCATCAAGGAAGTTGCGGCGGTGGCGGGGGTTTCGCCTACTACGGTATCTCGTGTGCTTAATAATCGTGGCTATATTAGCCAAGAGACCCGCGATAAGGTCCATGCCGCGATGAAGCGCATCAACTATACGCCCAACGATATCGCTCGTGCCATGCTCAACGGTCGCCTGAATCTTATCGGTATGATCGTCCCCTATGTCAGCAGTCCGTTTCATGCCCAAGTGGTTCAAGTCATTGAGCATACCCTGGCCGAAAACGGTTTTAAGATGCTGCTGTGCAATAGCGCCAATCGACCCGAGCTTGAGCGCTCTTATATCGACATGCTTCGACGCAATATGGTTGATGGCGTCATCGTCAACTCGCTTAATATCGGTGCCGAGGCGTATGCCGAGATGGGCTTGAGTCTGGTTGGTATCGACTGCGACCTTGGCGAAGCCTCTGTTCAGATTGCGAGCGACAGCTATAGCATCGGCGAACTTGCCACGCGTCGCCTGATCGATGACGGATGTTCACGCATCCTGTGCCTGCGCAGCAATAGCCGCATGCGCATGCCTGCCAATAAGCGTACCGATGCCTACCTCGATGTTGTTGAGCAGGCCGGTTTGCCCGCGCTTGTCCGTGAGGTCGAGTTCGTTAAGCCCGACGACGAAAAGAGTGCGGTCGTTGCGAAGATCCTCGATGAGAACCCCGATATTGACGGCATCTTTGCGGGAGACGACACGATGGCGGCTATCTGTCTTAACGTGATGAAGCAGCGCGGCTTGAGCGCTCCGGGCGATATTAAGGTCGTGGGCGCGGATGGTGCCCGCCGCACTATGACGTTTATGCCTGACTTAACAACCGTTCGCCAAGATATCGATCGCATCGGAGAGCTCGCGGCGCAATCCATCATTGCTCTTATTAACGGCGAAAAGCCCGAATCGAATATCAAGCTCCCCGTTGAACTCATTGAGGGTAAAACCGCGTAGTTCATCCCGTGCCAAAAGAATTCCTCAAACACCTCTGATGACCGTTCGCCGGCATATGTCAACCGTTTGCCGACGACTGGAACTGCGAAAAGACGTATTGGTGTGAAAACGTTTGACATATGAAAACGATTGACATATCTTGCAGTTGTACCGAGTTAGTATCTCGTGAGAAAGGAAGTCTCGGATGCACAAGGTGTATTACCAGCCTGAGGGAATTTGGGTAGGCGACATCATGCCGTACGGCGAGGACGGCACGTTCTATCTCTATCATCAGCGTGACACGCGAAACCCCGGACCTTTCGGAGAGCCGTTTGGCTGGGCACTCGCGACAACCAAGGACTTCGTCAATTACAAAGACTTTGGCGAGAGCCTTGAGCGTGGCGGCGACGAGGAAGTCGACCAGTATGTTTATGCCGGCACGGTGTTTAAGGTGGGCGACAAGTACCATGCGCTCTACACTGGTTGCAATCGCGATAAGGTCAAGGCACGCTTGATGAAGCAGGTTCTTCTTCACGCAACGAGTGACGACGCCGTCAAGTGGGAGAAGAACATCGCCGAGACGCTGCTTCCGCCCCAGGAGGGTTACGATGACCGCAACTGGCGCGATCCCTTTGTGCTTTGGGATGAGGAGAACGAAGAGTACATGCTCATCCTCGGCACGCGTGTGGTCGAGGACAAGCGTCTGATGACCGGTCGTCTGGTCAAGTTCACCTCCAAGGACCTGGATACCTGGGAGTTCCAGGGCGACTGGTGGAATCCGGGCCTGTACACCATGTTCGAGATGCCTGATCTCTTTAAGATGGGCGACTGGTGGTATCTGGTGTTCTCCGAGTACAGTGATGGCAACAAGACCCGTTACCGCATGTCTCGCTCTATCAACGGTCCTTGGATCACTCCTGCGGACGATTCCTTCGATGGCCGCGCGTACTATGCCGCGCGTACCGCATTTGACGGCGAGCGCCGCGTTCTCTTTGGTTGGGTTCCTACGCGTGACGAGGGCGGTGACCCCAGCTCTTACCTGTGGGGTGGCACCTTTATGCCTCTCGAGATCGTTCAGCGTGTTGACGGAACGCTCGGCACCAAGCTTCCTGACAGCATGCTTGGCGCCTTTGGCGAGGCTAAGGCAGTCGAGGCCTTTGAGCTCTCCTGCGAGTCGGGCAAGGTCGAGCAGGTGCTCGCCGCGGATGCCGGTTCCACCTATATGCTCGATGCCGACATCGAGCTCGCCGGTGACGCTGCCGGCTTCTCGGTGAAGCTTGCCGAGGACGCCGAGTCCGGTCTTGCCTATGAGTTCCGCGCCAACCTGCGTGAGGGCAAGCTCGAGTTTACGGCGGCCCCCCAGTATCCGTGGTTCCAGGTCAACAACATGGGCCTCGAGCGTCCGTTGTTCTTTAAGGGCGAGGGCACTCATCATGTGCGCCTGGTCGTTGACGACGATATCGCGACCATCTTTGTCGATGATGTTGCGCTTAACGCTCGATTCTGCAATAAGCAGGGCCAGGGTGTGGCGCTGACGGTCACCGACGGTACGCTTAAGTGCGCAAATGCAACGATCGCGTCTCTGTAATGGCATCAAAACGTCTTATGATTTCGTAAAGGAATGGAGAGGAACATGGACTACAAAGTAGTGTCTCAGCAAGTCGTCGATAACGTCGGCGGTCTGGAGAACATCGAGGGCGCCACGCATTGCGTTACGCGTCTGCGTCTGGTGCTCAAGGATACGAGCAAGTACAACAAGGCCGAGCTCGAGAACATCGATGGCGTCAAGGGCGTGCTGTACAACAGCGGCCAGCTCATGATCATCTTCGGTACCGGTACCGTCAACAAGGTTTACGATGAGTTTATGGCTCTGACGGGCGTTAAGGAGATTAGCGCTTCCGAGGTCAAGGGCGCCGAGGCGGACAAGAAGGGCAAGTTCTTCTCGGTCCTCAAGGTATTCTCGGACATCTTTATCCCCATCATTCCCGCTTTCGTCGGCGCTGCTATCATCATCGGCCTTAAGTCGCTGATTGTTGCCAACGGCCTCTTTGGCATGGAGGGCAGCCTCGCCGATCACAGCGAGTTCCTCAAGAACCTCGCAAGCTTCTTTGCCATTATCGCCACCACCTTCGACTACCTACCTGTCCTGGTTATGTACAGCGCGGTCAAGCGTTTTGGCGGTAACCCGATCCTGGGCATCCTCGTCGGTATCGTCATGGTTCACCCGAGCCTTATGAACCGTAACACGTTCGTTATGGACCCGACGGGTGCTGAGTACTGGAACTTCGGTCCGCTCTCCATTCCCATGGTTGCTTTCCAGGGCGGCGTGTTCCCTGCAATCCTGACTGCCTGGTTTATGGCCAAGGTCGAGAAGATTGCCCAGAAGTACATCCCCGAGGTCGTTTCGTTCGTCTTTGTCCCGACCGTTACCCTGATTCTTGCTAACGTCGCCCTGTTCACCGTGTTCGGCCCGCTCGGCAACCTGATCGGCGACGTCCTCGCCGGCGTAATCGATATCCTGTACAACAGGATGGGCGTCTTCGGTGCCTTTGTCTTTGCCGCATTCCTGCAGCCGCTCGTCGTTACCGGTACGCATCAGTTCATCCAGGGTATCGAGGCAAACCTCGTTGCCACGACTGGCTTCAACTACATCCAGGCAATCTGGTCGGTTTCCATCATCGCCCAGGGCGGCGGCGCCATCGGCATGTACCTCATTCACAAGAAGCATTCCAAAGAGCGCAACATCTGCATGTCGTCCTTTATCCCGACGCTGGTCGGTATCTCCGAGCCCGCAATCTTTGCTGCAAACATGCGCTACTCGATCATCCCGTTCATCTGCGCATGCATCGGTGCAGGCTGCGGTGGTGCCTTTGTCAAACTCTTTGAGGTGCGCGCTATCGGTCAGGGTCTGACCGGCGTTCTTGGCCTGCTCATCGTTACGCCCGAGACTCTCGTGTGGTATGTGGCTGGCAATCTCATCGCCTTCATCGTGCCGATCGTCTTGATCTTTGCCTACAACAAGGCAAAGGGCGTTCCGACCACCGATGAAGAGGGCGCTGGCGCAGGCTTCAATGTCAGCTTCTAGTTGAGCCGTTCAAAGTGATGTGCGGATAAGTCCATTTGAGGAAGGGCGTTCGGCTCGTGTGAGTCGAGCGTCCTTTCCCATAGACGAGAAGGTCAATGGCGATGTTTAATCAAAAAAACAAGGTGATGCGTGCGGACTATGAGCAGTGGCGAGCTGGACAGGATGAGACGGCGGCTCGCATCGCGTCCGACCCCGATAGGCTTTTGTTCCATGTGGAGCCTGAGCTTGGCTGGCTCAACGACCCCAACGGTTTGGTGCAGATCGGTGATACATATCACATCTATCATCAATACGATCCGTTCGACGCTGCGCATGGCGGTCCAGTGCTTTGGAACCATCTGACGACAAAGGATTTTGTGACGTACGAGAATCACGGCCCCGTGCTGTTCCCCGATTCCGATTTGGATTCGAGTGGAGCGTATTCTGGTTCTGCCTTTGTACGTGATGGCAAGATTCACTACTTCTATACCGGCAACGTTAAGCATTTTGACCGCGATGATTACGACTACGTGTTGACGGGCCGTGAGCAAAACCAGATTCATATGGTTGCCGAGAATCCCGACGAATTGGGCGAGAAGCGCATAGCTGTTGGGCCGGTCGATTACCCCGACGATATCGGTACGCACGTGCGCGACCCCAAGATCCTTGAACACGACGGTATCTACTACATGGTTCTTGGCGCTCGTACGAAAGACGATCGCGGGTGCGTGCTTGTCTATACCTCGCGTGATCTAGAGGACTGGGGCTATGCGACGCGCATTGAGCTGGGCGAGAAGTTTGGCTTTATGTGGGAGTGTCCTGATCTGTTTGAGCTCGATGGCGAGCTTATTCTCGTTTGCTGTCCGCAGGGCGTGCCCGCCGATGGCTGGCGTTACCGCAATCCGCATCAGTGCGTGTGGTTCTCCATCGAGGCCGATTGGGGGGCGCCGAGCTTTAAGATCGTCGGCCAGGGCATGCCTCCGATGGTTGATGCCGGTTTTGATTTCTATGCCCCGCAGTCCTTTGAGGACGCTGCGGGTCGGCGCTTGATGATCGGATGGTCGGGTTGCCCCGATGCGACGGCAGAAAGCCCGACGGTGGAGCGCGGGTGGCAGTGTGCGTTGACGGTGCCGCGAGAGCTGAGCATGCGTAGCGGTAAGCTCTGCCAGCAGCCGGCGCACGAGATTGAGAGAATGCGCGGCAATTGCGTTCGTGTTGTAGGCGGTGAAACCGTTGAGGAGCCGGGTCGCCTGTTTGATCTTGTGGTTTCCTGTGAGGGAGCCAAGATGGTCGAGCTCGAAATCCGCAAGGGTGTCTTTGTACGCTATACGGACGGGATGCTTACCCTCGACATGGGTGACGAAGGCTATGGGCGCAACCAGAGGTCGATCGAGCTCAGCGAGCTTCGCGATTTGCGCGTGCTTTCGGACACTACGATGGTCGAGATTTTTGCCAACGGTGGCGAGGCAGCACTTACGAGCCGTACCTATTCGTCGGCGGTTCCGGCGATGGCGCTGCACGCCGAGGGTGCGGCGTCGATGGATTTCTACCGCCTCGCTCATTAACCGTGCATGGAGCACGATTGGACTTGTTGGGCGGAATGTGTCGCAGTTGCCGCGGCCAACTACCGTTTATCGCGCATAGCGACCGTTTGCGGAATAAGTAACACTCCTTAATAAACCGTGTAGAATCTCAGATAAGCACGGAGTTTTCCAGGGAGACGCTGTCCTTTGTTGTGCGCAAGGGGCGGCGTCTCTTTGGCGCTTAGATGCCGTTGTGCAACAGCGCGGCGCGCGTGTCATGTATTGAAAAGCCAACGTCGAGATGGGTCGTGATAAGAATGGGCAAGTATGTAATCGTGGTTGAGTCTGGGTCGGATGTAACGCCGGAGCTCTGCGAGCGCTACGGCATCGTGCGCGTGCCCATGCATGTCACGATTGGTGACGAGACCGTTGAGGACGGCTCGATCGATCCGCTCGAGATTTATTCGCGCTGCAACGAGTTTGGTGTGATGCCCAAGACCAGTGGCTGTTCGCCAGCGGATTTTGCGCATGTGTACGACCGCATCCATGCCGAGCAACCCGACGCGACTATTTTGCATCTTGCATATTCTGAGGCCACGACCTGCTCGCATCAATCATCGAAGATCGCCGCCAAGGGTCGCGATTACGTCTACTCCATGGACACGCGCTTTGTCTCGGTAGGCCAGTCGCTCGTTGTCGTCGAGACCGCCAAGTATATTGAGGCTCATCCCGATGCCACCGTTGACGAAATTTTCGCCTTCACCAATTCGGTCATGGACCGCGTACTGTTGGGCTTTGTCCCAACCGATCTCGCCTTCCTTAAGGCCGGCGGTCGCTTG
>CABUTH010000018.1 GCA_902494465.1 uncultured Collinsella sp. | reverse complement strand
CGACCTACGGCGCCCGTAAGGGCCGGGTCGATACCGCATCCCACACCTCGGACTCTGGTTACCTGACCCGTCGTCTGGTCGACGTGGCCCAGGATGTCATCGTCCGCGAGGAGGACTGCGGTACGCACGAGGGCGTCACCTACAACCTCATCATCCCCGGCACCACCGACCTTAACACCGACCTCGTCGGCCGTTGCTTCATTGAGGACGTCGTGGCCCCCGATGGCACCGTGCTCTTTGAGCAGGACGGCTACATCGAGAAGGTCGCCGACATCCAGAAGATGGTCGATGCGGGCCTCAAGAAGGTCAAGCTTCGCGCGCTGCTCACCTGCCGCTCCAAGTACGGCGTGTGCCAGAAGTGCTACGGCTGGGATCTTTCCACCCGTCGTCCGGTCGCCATCGGTACCGCGGTCGGCATTATTGCCGCCCAGTCCATCGGCGAGCCCGGTACGCAGCTTACGATGCGTACCATTCACTCCGGCGGCGTCGCTGGCGTCGACGATATTACGCAGGGTCTGCCTACGGTCAGCCGTATGTTCGATATCGTCGGCAACGTCAACGAGAAGATTCTGGGTCGCGAGGCCGAGCTGGCTCCGTACTCCGGCCACCTCTCGATTAAGCCCGAGAAGTCCGAGTACGTGCTGACGCTCACCGACTCCGAGGATCACACCCGTGTCCTCGACGAGCGTCGCGTCCCCGCTTCGGTGCGCTTTATGCCCGAGATCGAGGACGGCTGCGAGGTTCGCGCCGGCGACCAGATCACCAAGGGCTTCGTCAACTTCCGCAACCTGCGCAAGCTGACCGACATCGAGTCGACGATGCACACCTTCGTCGAGAGCGTCAAGGACGTCTACACCAGCCAGGGCGTCGACCTGAACGACAAGCACATCGAGGTGCTCGCACGTCAGATGCTGCGTCGCGTTCAGATCACCAACCCCGGTGACTCCAAGTACCTGCTTGGTCAGTACGTCGACCGCTACGAGTTCGCCGACGAGGTCGAGCGCGTTGCCCGTCTGGGCGGTCAGGCTCCTGTGGCCGAGCCCGTCATCCTGGGTACGCTCAAGGTCGCGTCCAACATCGACTCCTGGCTGTCGAGCGCTTCGTTCATCCGTACCGCCGGTGTCCTTACCGAGGCTGCCATCGAGGGCAAGGTCGACCACCTGCTCGACCTTAAGTCCAACGTCATCGTCGGTAAGAAAATCCCGGCTGGTACCGGCCTCAAGCCGTACGCCAACGCCAAGCTGACGTATCGCACGGCCGACGGCTATGTCGACATCGATGGCCCGGCTTCGCCCAACGCCAAGTCGCTGCCCGAGTGGGCTCCTGTGGAGCTCAAGGACCTGGACGAGCAGCTCCCGCAGCAGCTCGACTGGGCCGGCTACGACGAGTTCGGCGGTGCTGACGGTTCGTTCACCCGCAACGGCCACACCATCTCCGCCGAGAAGGCTCGCCTGTACCTGTTCGACGACCTGGGCGTGTCGCAGCGCTGGACCAACAAGTTCAGCGAGGTTGGCATCGAGACGGTCGGCGACCTGGTCGGCAAGTCCGAGGAGGATCTGCTGCGCATCGACGGCATCGGTGCCAAGGCAATCGAGGAGCTCCGTGACGGCCTGGAGGCCCACGACTTGCTCTACATCCTCGAGAACAACGACGACGTTGCCGACGAGGAAGACCTCTCGCAGCTGCTGCAGATGGTCTTTAGCCCCGACGGTCCGGACGATATCCTGCTGGGTACCTCCGCTCCGACGCATCACGCCGACGCCGACGAGGAGCTCCTGGGCGCCCCGATCGACGACAAGAAGGCTCCCGCCAACGGTGCCATCAACGAGGACATGGCTTCTCTCGATGAGCTGCTCAACCAGCTCGTGGACACCGACGACGCCGAAGAGGCCAAGGACAACGACGAGGAGTAATTTCCAAGTACGTTAACCGTCCTTCCAAAGACCCGTTTCCCAACAGGGAAGCGGGTCTTTTTTGTTGAAGAAAACCTGCCAAAAAGGGACAGGTTTATTTTGGTAGGTTTTTCCTGCTTGAATTTGAAACATTCCGTTCGGTCAAAGCGTATCTATGGTGAGGGCCTCAGCAAGAAACATCAGCATCACCGGGAGGTGATTATGGAAGAACAAGCTTTTAGACAGGCGGTTGAAGATCACAGGGATGTCGTGTTTCGAATCGCATTGACGTACCTGCGCGATCGTGCCGATGCCGACGATATTGCCCAAGATGTCTTTCTTAAGCTGCTTAAAAGCGATGGACATTTTGAGAGTTGGGAGCATCTTCGCCGCTGGCTTATCCGGGTCACGATCAATGAATGCAAATCGCTCTTTCGAAAGCCGTGGAGGCGCGTGGAGGATATTGAGAACCTGGCCGGTTCGCTATCGGTAGCGCAGGATGAGACCAGGGCTGTCCTGTCGGACGTTATGCGACTTCCGGAACGATTCCGTATCCCCATCGTGCTCTATTACTATCTGGGCTTTTCGACCTCAGAGATTGCCGAGTTGTTGCATGTACCAGCCGCGACCGTTCGAACGCGTTTAGCTCGTGGTCGATCGAAGCTCAAATTCATCCTAGAGGAGGGCGACCGTGAAATCCAACCAAATCAAGCAGGCCTTCGAGTCCATCCAAGCCGATAGCAATCTTGCAGATCGCGTCCTTAATACCGCTGCGGGTGAGCCGCTTCATCGAAAGGGCCACGCGAAGTCTCTCTATGTTGCCGTAATCGGATGTCTCGCCGGAGTGTTGGCGACCGGAGGGGTCGCCTACGCCGTTATCAATTCCAGCTATTTTGCCTCAGCCTGGGGAAACCACGGCAATGGGGATTCCATTACCTGGACCAACGGCGGCTCATCGGGGGCTAAATACACCTACACCAGAGAGTTTGGTGACGGCATTGCGCCCCAAAGCCTGGAGGGTGCAGTCCAGAAGGTTAATCTGTCCGTCGAGGGTAACGGCTATACGCTTGATATCCATGAGATGGCTATCGATAAAAACGGTTGCGGTGCCGTGACGTTTACGCTGTCCAATCCAAATGGCGTTAACTACTACAAGCCGGCAGCAGAGACGGGCGAACTTGTTCTCTATGGTGAAGAAGAACAAGGCATCGGCACGCCCAGCATGAACTTCGGCGAGGAATGGGCTGACACACGCTGCACCATTGATAAGGACACATCAAGCGACACGGTCATTAATGGCACGATGTACTTTGCCTCTATGGATCGCGAGCGAGGTTTTCAACATGCGGTCACCTGGAATATCTCGTGGACCGAGGGCGAAGGCGAGGATGCGAAGCCGTTCGAGGCATCGACGCCCGAGTTTAGCGTTGGAGCTTACGTCGATACAAAGGAACTCCGCTCCGATGACTCGCCTCTCGAGATCAGCCCGTTTTCTATCCAGACACACATCGATGATCTGGGCATTGATGCAGTTGATAATAAGCTGACCGTCAGCTACAAGGATGGATCGGAGCAGATTGTCGAAGATGACGACGCAGGGGTGTTCAACTTATATTTTTCTTATGCGCGCAATAGCGGAGAGAACATCTGGCTGCCAACGAAGTTGATCGATGTCGACCAAGTGGTCTCAGTAACGCTTGAGGGCACGAGGTGCACGTCAACAGGAGAGACCGAAACAGAAGTACCCTTTACCATCGTTTATTCGTAAAGTCTGGGCCGCTTCCCAAGGGGGGAAGCGGCCTTTTTAGCGTTATATGGACGAGTGGATTGGACGTTATTCGTCTGATTCTCGGAAGAACGTGGCAAATGGATGCGGATCACCGTGAAGAGTGGTGTTTTCCCAGATAAAACCGACCAAAATAAACCTGTCCCTTTTTGGCAGGGAACGTTGCCCCAACGAGCACGTCGGATTCCCGGACCGGGCGGCACGGGGGTTAAGTTTGTCGCGAGTTCCGCACGAGCCGGAGGCCACTTAATGTGGCCTCCGTGCGAGCCAGGACTGTAGAGCAGCAAACTTAACCCCCGTGCCGCCCGGTCCGGGAATCCGCCACGCGCGCAGGAGGGGAGTCCTTTTGTGTAGGCTTTGCGGAAATGTGCCCATTTTGGGATACGCCCGGCGGCGTGGTCTGTTGACGGCACAGCTAACGCCACGTATCCTATCGAACTGCGTGTTTCGTAGGGGGATGCTGACCCCTCGATTCAAGCCGTTGCACTTTACAGAAAGCTGGAATCATTCGAGAAGGAGTACGCTTTGCCTACTATTAACCAGCTGGTTCGCCAGGGCCGTCGTTCCGTGCCCAAGAAGTCCAAGAACGCTGCTCTGCAGCACAACTCCCAGAAGCGCGGCGTGTGCACCCGCGTCTTCACCACGAGCCCCAAGAAGCCGAACTCGGCTCTTCGTAAGGTTGCCCGTGTTCGCCTCGTCAACGGCATCGAAGTTACTGCTTACATCCCGGGTGAGGGCCACAACCTGCAGGAGCACTCCATCGTGCTCGTCCGCGGCGGTCGTGTCCGTGACCTCCCTGGTGTCCGTTATCACGTCATCCGTGGCGCCTACGACGCTGCTCCGGTCCAGAACCGTATGCAGGCCCGTTCCAAGTACGGTGCTAAGCGCCCCAAGGCAAAATAAGCCAGATAACGTTTTGATACTTTCGCCGTGTGCCGCCTAAGCGTCGCACGGTAGACACTTAAGGAGATTTCACATGCCGCGTCGTGCAGCAGCTAATCGTCGTGAGGTTCAGCCTGACGCCGTTTACAACAACCGCCTGGTGACTCAGCTCATCAACAAGGTCCTTCTTGACGGCAAGAAGGCCACCGCTGAGCGCATCGTTTACACCGCTTTCGAGATCGTTGCCGAGAAGTCTGAGGGTGGCGACGCTCTCGCTACCTTCAAGAAGGCTATGGACAACGTCAAGCCCACGCTCGAGGTTAAGCCCAAGCGTGTCGGTGGCGCTACCTATCAGGTCCCGATGGAGGTCAACTCCCGTCGTTCCACCGCTCTGGGTATCCGCTGGATCGTCAACTTCTCCCGCGCTCGCAAGGAGAAGACCATGGCCGAGCGTCTCGCCAACGAGATTCTCGACGCCTCCAACGGCCTGGGCGCTTCCGTCAAGAAGCGTGAGGACGTCTTCAAGATGGCCGAGGCCAACCGCGCGTTCTCTCACTATCGTTGGTAAGTTAAGGTAAGGAACTAACATGGCTAAGCCTAAGTACAAGCTTTCCGATACCCGTAACATCGGCATCATGGCTCACATCGATGCCGGTAAGACCACCACGACCGAGCGTATTCTTTACTACACCGGTAAGACCCACAAGATCGGTGAGGTTCATGAGGGCGCTGCCACCATGGACTGGATGGTTCAGGAGCAGGAGCGCGGCGTAACCATTACCTCCGCTGCTACCACGTGCTTCTGGAACAAGGACGGTAAGGACTACCGCATCCAGATCATCGACACCCCGGGCCACGTTGACTTCACCGCCGAGGTCGAGCGCTGCCTGCGCGTCCTCGATGGCGCTGTCGCCGTCTTCGACGCCGTTGCCGGCGTTCAGCCCCAGTCTGAGACCGTTTGGCGTCAGGCTTCTACCTTCAACGTCCCCCGCATCGCCTTCATCAACAAGTATGACCGCGTGGGTGCTGACTTCTTCAACGCTATCGAGACCATGAAGGATCGTCTCGACGCCAACGCCGTGGCCGCTCAGGTCCCGATGGGCGCCGAGGACAACTTCTGGGGCGTCATCGACCTGGTCACCATGACTGCTTGGGACTTCAAGGCCGACGACAAGGGCATGACCTACCCCGAGCCGATGGACGAGATCCCGGCTGAGTTCGCCGACATCGCTGCCACCAAGCGCGAGGAGCTCCTCGACGCTGCTGCCAGCTTTGACGACGAGCTCATGGAGAAGATCCTCATGGAGGAGGACTTCACCGTCGAGGAGCTCAAGGCTGCTCTGCGCAAGGGCGTTCTGGCCAACGAGCTCAACCTCGTCTTCGTGGGCTCCGCCTACAAGAACAAGGGCGTCCAGGAGCTGCTCGACGCTGTCGTCGACTACCTGCCCAGCCCGCTCGACGTCGAGGCAGTCACCGGTACCGATCCGGACACCGGCGAGGAGATCGAGCGTCATCCTTCCTTCGACGAGCCCTTCTCCGGCCTGGTCTTCAAGATCATGACCGACCCGTTCGTCGGTAAGCTCACCTACGTCCGCGTTTACTCCGGCCGCGCCGAGTCCGGCTCCTACGTTGTCAACGCTTCCAACGGTCAGCGCGAGCGCCTCGGCCGCATCCTCGAGATGAACGCTGCCGAGCGTATCGACCGTGACGATGCCGCTGCCGGCGACATCGTCGCTTGCGTCGGCTTCAAGAACTCCACCACCGGTGACACCCTGTGCGCCGAGGGCAAGGAGATCGTCCTCGAGAAGATCGAGTTCGCTAAGCCCGTTATCGACGTTGCCATCGAGCCCAAGACCAAGGCCGAGCAGGACAAGATGTCCCTGGCTCTGACTAAGCTCGCCGAGGAGGACCCGACCTTCCAGGTGTCCACCAACCACGAGACTGGCCAGACCATCATCGCCGGCATGGGCGAGCTGCACCTCGAGATCATCGTCGACCGTCTGCTCCGTGAGTTCAAGGTTGACGCTAACGTTGGTAAGCCCCAGGTTGCCTATCGCGAGACCGCTGGTCACGACGTCGAGAAGGCTGAGGGCAAGTTCGTCCGTCAGTCCGGTGGTCGCGGTCAGTACGGCCACGCCGTCATCAAGCTCGAGAAGATGGAGGAGGGCTTCGGCTACGAGTTCGTCAACGCTATCGTCGGCGGCGTCGTGCCCAAGGAGTACATCCCGTCCATCGACAAGGGCATCCAGGAGGCCCTGAACACCGGTGTTATCGCCGGCTTCCCGGTCCTCGACGTCAAGGTCACCCTGTTCGACGGTTCTTACCACGAGGTCGACTCCTCCGAGGCCGCCTTCAAGATCGCCGGTTCCATGGCTATCAAGGACGCCCTCAAGAAGTCCGATCCGCAGCTGCTCGAGCCGATCATGGCTGTCGAGGTCGAGACCCCCGAGCAGTACATGGGCGACGTTATGGGCAACCTCTCCGGTCGCCGCGGCAAGATCGAGGGCATGGAGGATCGCAAGAACAGCAAGCTCATCCGTGCCAAGGTGCCGCTGGGCGAGATGTTCGGTTACGCTACCGACCTTCGCTCCCAGACCCAGGGCCGTGCATCCTACACGATGCAGTTCGACTCTTATGAGCCCGCGCCCAAGTCCATTGTGGACGAGGTCATGAGCAAGAACGCCTAAGTTCGAGCTCCCTGTTACGTAATCCGCGAGAACATCTCTCGCACTCTTTGGAGGTTTAAGTTGGCTACCCAGAAGATCCGCATTCGCCTCAAGGGCTATGATCACGAGGTCGTCGATCAGTCCGCGAAGCTCATCGTCGAGACCGCTCAGAAGACCGGCGCTCGCGTTTCCGGTCCTGTCCCCCTGCCCACCGAGCGCAACCTGTACACGGTTATCCGCTCGCCGCACGTGAACAAGGACTCCCGTGAGCAGTTCGAGATGCGCACCCACAAGCGCCTCATCGACATCCTCGACCCCACCTCGGGCACCGTTGATTCGCTCATGCGTCTCGACCTCCCCGCTGGCGTCGACATCGACATCAAGCTCTAAGCGATATCGCTCATAGCTTATAGAGCCCCGCTGCCATCTTGGTAGCGGGGCTCTTTTGTTTTGAGTTTAGATTTTGGGATAGCGAATTCGTCTGCCGAGCTGATGGCTGCGGCGCCCTATTCGCTCAGGGGGCGCAAGGACGCTTCTTCGAAGTGGAAGACGCACAAGCCGCTCTCGGTCTCAATGCTTGCGCGGCCGCAATCGTCGACCGTTCTAAATATGCCGCGTGCCAGCTCGTCTCCAGCGGGGGAGCGGGCGATAACGTGCTCCCCAATCCAATTGAGGTGTGCGACATATTCGTCGTGGACGGGCGCGAGCGGTCCGGCGTTTTCTTCCATGGCATTGAGCAGATCTGCCCACGCGTCCACGGCGTTTACGACGGTGTGATAGACCTCTTTGAGTAACACATCGACGGCGGGAACGTTCTCGTTGAGATCCGAGAGACCGATTGCCGGCAGGCCGCCATCGGGAACCTCCGAGGGCACATAGTTCACATTGACGCCAATGCCGCAGACGGCGAAAGGTTTGCCTTCGTTATCGCGTGCGGCTTCGACCAGAATGCCGCCGAGCTTGCGTCCTCGCGCAACCAGATCGTTGGGCCATTTGAGGCCAATCTCGTTTGCAAGACCCTGCTTTTCGAGTGCCTCGAGCACCGCTAGACCGCTGACGGCGGCAAGACCAGAGTACTTTGCAGGATTAACACATGGACGCAGGACAATCGAAAGCAATAGGTTGCCGGCGGTTGAATCCCATTTGTGGCCGCGCCGACCGCGTCCTGCTGTCTGAGCCCGGGCGGCAAGTCCTGTGCCGTGCGGCGCTCCCTGTTTCCCTGCTTCGAGCAGGTCATCGTTGGTCGATCCGGTTACGTCGACTATCGTTAATTTGGCATCCATAACGGCTGCTACCTCCTTAATGGATAAGTGAATAACGCAATGGTGTCGAGAGACAGACACAATGTGAAGTCTTTGTCGCATTTGGCCAATTTAATGTTAACACGTCAACAACGTCTGAAATGCGCTATCGACTCTTAGTCGATGTAAACACGTCAACAACTCAAAGGAGGTTAGTGATGGGTTTCACGATTCTTGGAACAGGCTCGGCGCTTCCTGAGCGCAGCGTTTCCAACGACGAGCTGTCTGAGTTCCTTGATACCTCGGATGAGTGGATTTATACCCGTACCGGTATCAAGAGCCGCCACGTCTGCACCACCGAGTCACTTGACGACCTTGCCGTAGCGGCGAGCGAGCGGGCACTCCAGGTGTCCGGAATCGATGCGAGCCAGCTGGATTTGATCGTCTGCTCGACGACGACGGGTGACCACCTTGTTCCCGCCGAGGCGTGTGCCGTTGCAGAGCGACTGGGCGCGACGTGCCCTGCCTTCGATGTCTCGGCGGCCTGCGCCGGCTTCGTATTTGCGCTCGATGTCGCCGAGGGCTATATCGCCCGCGGCCGTGCCGAACGCGTGCTTGTCGTTGCTGCCGAGCAGATGACGCGCGCGCTCGACTGGACCGACCGCGCCACCTGCGTGCTCTTTGGCGATGGGGCAGGCGCCGCAGTGATTGAGGCTGGGGGAGACAGTCCCCTTGCCGTTGAGCTTTCGACGGCGTCCGACGTCGAGACCTTGCGCGTTCCCGGTCTGGTCGGCACCTCGCCGTTTAAGGCTTCCGCAGATAGCGAGAGCGTGCTGTCCATGAATGGCCGCCGCGTGTTCAAGTTCGGCGTCAACGCCATCTGCGACACGGTCCATAAGCTTGCGAGCGATGCGGGCATTTCGGTCGAAGACATCGACCATTTTGTATTCCATCAGGCTAACGAACGAATCCTGAGTCAGGCGGTCAAGCGCCTCGGCGTGCCAGACGAGCGCGTGGTTCGAACGCTGCGCGAGACTGGCAACATTTCGAGCGCCTGCATTCCCTTTGCGCTTGACAGGCTGGCACGCACCGACGCACTGAATGCGGGCGACATCATCGCCCTCGTTGGATTTGGCGCTGGCCTGGATATAGGTGGCTATCTGCTTCGTTGGAAGTAGTCGCACATAGGAAATAAAAACGCCCCTGGGGCACAAACAAAGGAGAACTACCATGGCAGATCAGAAGACCTTCGAGCGCGTTTGCGATGTTATCCGTGAGACCGCCGGCCTTGACGACGTCGAGATGAAGCCCGAGTCCACGCTCGAGGAGATTGGCCTCGACAGCCTGGGCACCGTTGAGATCCTCGTCGCCGTCGAGGACGAGTTTGGCATCCAGCTCGATACCGAGGAGAACCCCAAGACGGTCGGCGAGTTCGCCGATACGGTCGAGGCGGCATTGGAGAAGTAGAGATGCTCAAGACTCCTCTCTGCGATCTGCTCGGCATCGAAAAGCCCGTGTTCCAGGGCGGTATGGCCTGGATTGCCGACGCCTCGTTGGCGTCCGCAGTGTCCGAGGCGGGCGGCTTGGGGATTATCGCGGCCATGAACGCCGACGCCAACTGGCTGCGCGATCAGATTCACGAGCTGCGCGCCAGGACGGATAAGCCCTTTGGCGTGAACGTCATGCTCATGAGCCCGTTTGCCGACGAGGTTGCGCAGGTCGTGATTGACGAGCAGGTGCCGGTCGTCGTGACGGGTGCCGGCAATCCCACCAAGTACATGAAGGCGTGGAACGAGGCGGGTATCAAGGTCATCCCCGTTGTTGCCTCTGTGGCGCTGGCGCGTCTCGTGACGCGTCGCGGAGCCACGGCAGTTGTTGCCGAGGGCACCGAATCGGGCGGCCATATTGGCGAGACCTCGACGATGGCACTGGTGCCGCAGGTCGTCGATGCGGTCGATATCCCCGTTGTGGCGGCCGGCGGTATTGCCGACGGTCGCGGCGTGGCGGCCGCCTTTATGCTGGGCGCCGCAGGCGTGCAAGTGGGTACGCGCTTTCTGGTCGCAGACGAGTGCACCGTATCGGAGCAGTACAAGGAGATGGTCCTGAAGGCCAACGACACCTCGACGCGTGCGACCGGCCGCTCGACGGGACACCCGGTGCGTGCCCTCAAGAGCCCCTTCACCAACGCCTACGCCAAGAGTGAGGTGGCAGGCGCAAGTGTCGAGGAGCTTGGGGCCATGGGCACGGGTGCCCTTCGCAAGGCCGCCAAGGACGGCAATTACGAAGAGGGTTCGTTTTTGTGTGGACAGATTGCCGGCATGGTCAACGAGTGCCAGAGCGCACGTGAAATCGTCGACGACCTGGTCGATGGTGCCGAGCACGTCCTGAAAGGTGCGTGCGCATGGGTAGCGTAGCGTTTCTGTTTGCCGGCCAGGGCGCCCAGCACCCCGCGATGGGCGTCGACCTGATTGAGGCATCGCCGGCGGCCGCCGAGGTGTTCGCCATTGCCGACGAGGTGCGCCCGGGGACCAGCGAGCAGTGCCGGAGCGCCTCGAAGGAGGAGCTCTCGCAGACCGAGAACACGCAGCCGTGCGTGTTCGTTCACGACCTGGCAGCGGCTGCCGCCCTGCGTGAGCGCGGCGTGGTACCTACCGCCTGTGCGGGTTTTTCGCTTGGCGAGGTCGCCGCGCTCACCTTTGCGGGGGCATTCGATACGCGAGCAGGCTTTGAGCTCGTGTGCGAGCGCGCGGTGCTGATGGCCGCGGCTGCCGAGCGCCATCCGGGCGGCATGCGCGCCGTCATCAAGCTCGATGCGGAGCAAGTCGAGGGATTGGCAAAACAGGCCGGCGAGGACTGCTGGCCGGTCAACTACAACAGCCCGCAGCAGACGGTTGTTGCCGGAGCGCCCGAGGCACTGCAGGAGCTCGACGTCCTGGTAAAAGAGGCTGGCGGTCGCGCCATGAAGGTCGCGGTGTCGGGTGCATTCCATAGCCCCTATATGGCCGAGGCGACTGAGGGGCTGGCGACGTATATCCAAGCCGGTCACGCGCCGTCTCCGCTGCTGATTCCGGTCATGGCAAATATGACGGCGGCGCCTTATCCGGCCGACCCGCAGGCGGCATCGGAGGTGCTGGCCAACCAGGTGAGTCATGCCGTGCGCTGGGTCGACACGCTGCATGCTCTGCAGGATCAAGGCATCGACACGTTTATTGAGGTCGGCCCCGGCAAAACGCTGTCCGGCTTGGTCAAGCGTACGTTGAGCGACGTTCGCGTGTATTCGTGCGAAACGGCCGAACAGGTCGCAGCTATTGCCGACGAGCTCGCATAGCCCACAGGGCTGTAACCCGAAAGGAACGACATGGGCAACTTGAACAACGGCGCGCTCGAGCGCGACGGATCGCGCCGCGTGGCACTGGTCACGGGCGGCTCGCGGGGTATCGGCCGCGCCTGCGCTGTCGGTCTGGCGGAGGACGGCTTTGATATCGCCGTCGTCTATGCCGGTAGCGTCGATGCGGCACGCGAGACGTGCGAAGCCTGCGAGGCGGCTGGGGCCACGGCGCGCGCATATCAATGCGACGTGGCCGACCCCGCTGCCGTCAACGCGTGCGTGGAAGCGGTCCTCAACGACTTTGGCTCCATTTGGGCGCTTGTCAACAACGCCGGCATCACCCGCGATGGCCTGCTCATGCGCATGGGCGATGACGCCTTCGACCGCGTGCTCGATGTCAATCTCAAGGGCACGT
This sequence comes from uncultured Collinsella sp., assembly GCA_902494465.1. Classification (GTDB taxonomy): domain Bacteria; phylum Actinomycetota; class Coriobacteriia; order Coriobacteriales; family Coriobacteriaceae; genus Collinsella. The sequence continues at coordinate 6,143 of CABUTH010000018.1, read as the reverse complement.
TCAATACGACGCGCGCGCTCACCAAGACCTTTATGCGCCAGCGCGGCGGCTGCGTCGTCAACATGAGCTCGGTCGTGGGCCTGATGGGCAATGCCGGGCAAGCCAACTACGCTGCCTCCAAGGCAGGCGTGATCGGCCTGACCAAGGCGGTGGCGCGCGAGCTTGCGCCCCGCGGCGTACGAGTGAACGCGGTCGCCCCCGGGTTTGTCGAGACGGATATGACGGCAAAGCTCTCGGAGAAGGTTCGCGCGGCAACCGAGGAGCAGATTCCCCTAAAGCGCATGGCGCGCCCCGAGGAAGTGGCCGGCGTGGTGCGCTTTTTGGCAAGCGATGCGGCGGCCTACATTACGGGCGAGGTCGTGCGCGTCGACGGCGGAATGGCGATGTAGAAACCAGGGCCGAAGAATGGCTTGGATGAGGAGACCATGATGGAACAGAGAGTTGCAATCACCGGCATCGGTGCCGTATCGCCGCTCGGCAACACCGCGCTTGCCACTTGGGCAGCCATGTGCGCCGGCACGTGCGGCATCGGCCCGATCACGCACTTCGATACCGATGCGTTTACCGTCAAGGTGGCGGCCGAGGTAAAAGGGTTTGACGGCAACGAGTACTTTGGCAAGCGTGACGCCAAGCATCTGGACCCCTGCGTTCAGTTTGCGATGGCGGCTTCGGACGAAGCCATGCACGATGCGGGCTTTGATGCCGAAGGCGCCATCGATCGCGAGCGTCTGGGCGTCTACGTGGGCTCGGGCGTGGGCGGCATGCAGACACTCGTTGACAACGTCCATACGATTGCCGACCGTGGGCCTCGCCGCGCATCGCCTTATATGATCGCGATGATGATCCCCAACATGGCATCGGGCAATATCGCGATCCGCCACAAGGCAAAGGGCCCGACCCTGCCCGTGGTGACCGCGTGCGCGACCTCGGCCCATGCGGTGGGCGAGGCGTTCCGCGCCATCAAGCACGGCTATGCCGATGCGATTCTCGCCGGCGGCGCCGAGGCCGCAATTATCCCCGATGCCGTTGCGGGCTTTACGTCCTGCCGCGCATTGACCAACAACCCCGATCCCGCGACGGCTTGCCGCCCGTTCGATGCAGACCGCGACGGCTTTGTGATGGGCGAGGGTGCCTGCGTGCTGGTACTCGAGAGCATGGAACATGCGCAGGCCCGCGGTGCGCACATTTACGCCGAGGTCGTAGGCTATGGCAACACCGATGACGCCTACCACATCACGAGTCCCGACCCGGACGCAGCAGGTATCGCCCGCGCGATATCGCTGGCGGTGGCCGAGGGCGACGTCAAGCCTTCCGAGGGCCTCTACATCAATGCCCACGGCACCTCGACCAAACTCAACGATTCGTCCGAGACGGCGGGCATCAAGCGAGCGCTCGGCGAGGACGCGGCACGCGCCGCGCACGTCTCGTCGACCAAGTCGATGACCGGCCACATGATCGGTGCCACGGGTGCCATCGAGGTTATGGCCTGCGCCATGGCGCTCGAGCAGGGCGTGGTGCCGCCGACCATTAACTACCACACGCCCGATCCCGCCTGCGATCTTGACTACACGCCCAATCGCGCGGTTCGCGCCGACCTTACCTGGGCGCTTTCGACCAACCTGGGCTTTGGCGGGCACAACGCCGCCATCGCGCTGCGTAGATATACGAGGAGCTAGAGCATGGATTCCAAAAGACTTGCCGAGATAGCCGATGTTATGGAGGACCGCGGCCTCACACGCGTACGCGTTGAGGAGCCCGATGGCACCGCGGTCGAACTCGAGCGCGCGAGCGCCGCACAGCCGGTTGCCGTGCCCATGCCTATGCCGGGTGCCGTGACTGCTCCGGCGGTGGCCCCCGTCGCCATGCCTGCCGTCGCACCAGAGCCCGCCGCGCAGGCGCCTGCCGCTGCACCGGAGCCCAAGGGCACCGAGGTGTCCGCTCCCATGGTCGGCGTGTTCTATGCTGCCCCGGCGCCGGGCGACGAGCCGTTTGTACACGTGGGCTCCAAGGTCAAGGCCGGCGAGACCCTCTGCATCATCGAGGCCATGAAGGTTCTCAACGAGGTGACGGCCGAGGCAGACGGCGAGGTACTCGAGATCTGCGTGGCCGACGGCGACCTCGTGGAGTTTGGCAGCTGCCTCATGAGGATCGGATAGGTGATATCCATGAATAAAGAAGAGCTCAAGAAGCTGTTGCCGCATCGCGAGCCGATGCTTTTGCTCGACGAAGCCGAGCTGGTGGGCGACGAGGCCCACGGCAAGATCACGATCACGGGTGACGAGTACTTTTTGCAGGGGCATTTTCCGGGAAACCCGGTCGTTCCCGGTGTGATTCAGTGCGAGATGCTCGCCCAAAACTGTTGCGTGCTGCTGATGGGCGATGAGGAGGTGCGCGGCGCGACGCCGTTCTACACGAGTCTGGACAAGGTGCGCTTTAAGCGTCCGGTGCGCCCGGGCGACACGGTGGATCTGGTGTGCTCCATCACGCGTGCGCGCGGACCGTTCCGCTTTGCGACGGGTACTGCGAGCGTCAACGGTGAGGTTTGCTGCCGCGCCGATATGTCTTTTGCACTCATGCACGAAAGTTAAGGAAGGCTTCATGTTCGACAAAGTGCTCATCGCCAACCGCGGCGAGGTCGCGGTCCGTGTTATCCGCGCGTGCCGCGATATGGGCATCAAGACCGTCGCCGTTTATTCCACGGCCGATGCGGACGCGCTGCACGTGCAGCTTGCCGACGAGGCGTATTGCATCGGCGGCCCGCGTCTTGCCGAGAGCTACCTCAACGACGATGCCGTGCTCACCTGTGCCGTAAAGTCGGGAGCTAAGGCAATTCATCCCGGCTATGGCTTTTTCTCCGAGAAGGCGAGCTTCGTGCGCGACTGCGACAAGTATGGCCTGGCGTTTGTCGGTCCTTCGGCCGAGGTGATCGACAGCATGGGCGACAAGGACGCCGCACGCCAAACGGCTGCCGCGGCGGGCGTGCCCATCGTGCCGGGCTGCGATTTGCTCAAAAGTCCCGAGGAGGCGACGGCCGAGGCCGAGCGCATTGGCTGTCCCGTGCTCATTAAGGCGCGCGCGGGCGGTGGCGGTCGTGGCATTCGCAAGGTCGAGCGCGTGGAAGATGCGGCAAAGGCGTTCATCGAGGCGCGTGCCGAGGGCGAGGCCGTTTTTGGCGACGGCGAGTGCTACATGGAGAAGTTCGTCGCGCCGGCGCACCACGTTGAGGTGCAGATTATGGCCGATAAGCAGGGCCATGTATTTTCGCTCGGCGAGCGCGAGTGCTCGGTGCAGCGTCGCAACCAAAAGCTGATCGAAGAGAGTCCCGCGCCGTGCCTCGACGGACACAACGACATTCGTGCTCGCATGCACAAGGCAGCGCGTGACCTGGCTCGTGCCGTCGGCTACGAAGGAGCCGGTACCATCGAGTTTCTGTATTCGGACGACGGCAATTTCTACTTTATGGAAATGAACACGCGCTTGCAGGTGGAGCATCCGGTTACAGAGTTTGTGACCGATACCGACTTGGTCAAGTGGCAGCTGCGCGTGGCAGCCGGCCAGCCTCTGCCCTTTGAGCAGGAGGACATGCCGGTCCGCAACCACGCCATGGAGTGCCGCATCAATGCCGAAACGCCGGACTTTCTGCCGTCCTGCGGAACGGTCACCGCGTTGCGTGTGCCGGGCGGTCCGCGCGTACGCTGGGATTCCGCCATGTTTACCGGTGCGAAAGTTCCGCCGTACTACGACTCTATGCTCGGCAAGCTCATCGTGTGTGCGCCCACGCGTGACGGCGCTATTCGTAAGATGCGCTCGGCCCTGGGCGAGCTCGTGATTGAGGGCGTGAGCGAAAACAGCGAGCTTCAGCTCGACGTGCTGGCAAACGACGAGTTCTTGTCGGGCATGTACCACACCGATCTGATGGGGCATCTCTATGCTGATGAATAGAAAAGCGAAGACGGTCAATGTCCTTGAGGGGCCGATAACCGAGTCGTGCGCCGAGTTTCCCGCACGCCACGTGTTTATCAAGTGCCCGGAGTGCCGCCGTGTGATCGATGAGGCACGCCTGCACGACAACCTCGAGGTCTGCCCTCGTTGCGGCAAACACTTTCGCGTGAGCGGTCGCGCGCGCATGCGCATGACGGTCGACGAGGGCACGTTTGAGGAATGGGATGCTAATCTGGCGTCGGAGGACTTCCTCTCGTTTCCCGGTTATGCCGACAAACTCAAGAGCGTGAGCGAGCGTTCGGGCGAGCGCGATGCCGTTGTGTGCGGCAGGGGCAAAATCTGCGGTTGCGATACGGCGCTCTTCTTTATGGACGCCAACTTTATGATGGGCTCGATGGGCTCCGTGGTGGGCGAGAAGGTCTGTCGCACATTTGAGCGTGCGACCGAGCTGGGATTGCCGGTTGTCGGCTTTACCGTTTCGGGCGGCGCGCGCATGCAAGAGGGTGTGACGTCGCTTATGCAGATGGCCAAGATTTCTGCGGCGGTTAGGCGCCACAGCGAGGCGGGCGGTCTGTATATCACGGTGCTCACCGACCCCACGACCGGAGGCGTAACCGCGAGCTTTGCCATGGAGGGCGATATTATCCTGGCCGAGCCCGATGCCCTGACGGCATTTGCCGGCCCGCGCGTGATCGAGCAGAACATGCACAAGCGCCTGCCCAAGGGATTCCAGCGCTCCGAGTTTTTGCTGGAGCACGGCTTTTGCGATGCCGTTGTTCCGCGTGGCGAGATTGCACTCACGGTAGGCGAGCTGCTGGCGCTGCACGAAGGGCACGCGCCCGGCCTGGGGGCACCGCATGAGATCGTGCATACGGGTCGCTGCGGCAAAAAGCTGGGACACTTGTTCAAGCGCTCGGCCGCACCAAAAACCGCGCTCGAGATTGTCAAGCAGACCCGCTCGGCAGATCGCGCCACGGCAGGCGAGATGATCTCGCTGGGCCTGGATGGATTTGTGGAGCTGCACGGCGACCGCTACTTTGGCGACGACGCTGCTGTGGTGGCTGGCATTGGCTGGAAAGACGGACGCCCCGTATCGGTCATCGCCATCGAGCGCGGCACCACGACCAAAGAGCGCATGCGTCGCAACTTTGGTATGGCACATCCCGAGGGCTACCGCAAAGCACGTCGCCTTATGCGCCAGGCCGAAAAGTTTGGTCGACCGGTTCTGTGCCTGGTCGATACTTCGGGCGCGTTTTGCGGCATCGGTGCCGAGGAGCGCGGCCAGGGCGAGGCAATTGCCCAGAATCTCATGGAGATGAGCGGCCTTAAGACGCCGATTGTCTCGGTGGTGACAGGCGAGGGCGGCTCTGGTGGCGCGCTGGCGCTATCCGTGGCCGACCGCATCCTGATGCTCTCGAGCTCGGCCTATTCGGTCGTGAGCCCCGAGGCCTGTGCGTCGATCCTGTGGAAGGATACCGACCGCGCGAATGAGGCCGCCGAAGCGCTGAAGCTCACGGCCCCCGATCTGTTGGCGCTCGGTATCATCGACGGCATCGTTGACGATAAGGGCCTGTCGCATGAGGAGATCGCCGGTGCCGTCATGTCCTCGGCATTTGATGCCTTCGATACGCTTGGGCAGCTCGACGACACGACCCTCACAAACCTCCGCTACGAAAAGTACCGCGCAATCGGTCAGTACCGCACGATGTGACAAAGGGGCAGCCCGCATGTCACATTGGGAAAGGCGTTCCATGTCACAAGTTTCTAACACCACGTTTGCAACGACGGTTTCATCAAACGCCATGGCCGTGGTGGACTATCTGTCCAAAAGCATGATGTCGGCGTTGCCGTTTATTGTCTGCGCGGCGTTGTTCCGCACCGTCGCCGTCATTATGGGCGAAGGCATGCTGGGCCTGTGGTCTGCCGATTCCGAGATCTATCGCCTGTTCTACAGTTGGCTCTATAACGCCGGCTACTACTTTTTGCCCATCTATCTTGGTTGGGCGGCCGCCCGCCAGCTCGGTTGCTCGGAGCAGCTGGGTATGATGCTGGGCGGCGTATTGATTGCGCCCGATCTGCTCAAGCTCGTCGATGCCGCATCGACGACGGGGGCATCGATGACTTCCGTGTATGGTCTGCTTCCCGCGCCGGTCAACGATTACACGACGACTGTTATTCCGGTTCTCATCTCGGTGCCCGTG
>CABUTH010000017.1 GCA_902494465.1 uncultured Collinsella sp. | reverse complement strand
CGCGCCCGCAATATATTTGATTGATCGCGAGTTACGCACGCAAAGAAGGCCACTTAATGTGGCCTTCGTCTTGCGCAGGACTGTAGAGCAGGCAACCTTATGCCTCGCCCGCAGTCCCGGACCAACCAGCTTCAAGCCGCAGCTACGACAGCGCGATACCGCCGAGCCAGCCCCAACGCACGCCAGAGCCAGTACCATAGAAGCTAATGAACGAATCAAGCGACTTAGACGTAATGGCACCCTCGTTGCTCATAACGATGCCACCGCCAACGTAGATACCCACATGACCGTAGATAAGGCCCGGAGCACCCGTGCCGCTGTGCGAGGAATCGGCCACGATCATGCCCACCTGCAGCGCCGAGCGGTCGGAGCTATAGCACCAGGCGTTGAACATGTCACACGCGTTGCCGCCAAAATAGCCCACGCCGGCATTGCGGAAGACGTTGGTAACCCAGGCAGCGCACCAGCCCTGGCCGGGAGAAGGCGTCGAGTAGCACGCATTGACGACGGCCTGCTGCTTGCCCGAACCGCCCGTCTGTTGCGGGGTGCCGCCGGCATACGAGCCGCCACCCGAGCTCGAGCCACCCGAAGAAGAGCCCGTGTTCGCAGAGGCCGCGGCTGCCGCAGCCGCCTTCCTAGCGGCCTCCTCGGCCTGGGCGGCAGCGAGGATCTCGGAATCGCGCTGAGCCATGAGCTCCTTGACGTCGTCGGAAAGACCGTTCAGCACGGTCTGGACTTCTTGCTGCTTGGCCTGCATATCCTGCATCTGAGCCGTCTGCTGGTCCTTGAGTTTCTCCAGGTCGGCCTTTTGTGCTTCGAGCTCGGTCTTCTGTGCGTCGAGCTCAGCCTGAATCGTCTGGATATCCTCGATGGCATCGCGGTCGCTCTTGTTGATCTTCTCAACGTAATGCGCGTTGGTGACGAGTTCCTCAAACGAGCCAGAGGCCAGCAGCAGCGACAGGATGTTCGTGCCGCCGGACTTGTAGCTGGCGGCCACGCGATCGGAAAGGTCGTTGCGCTTCTTCTTGAGCTCGGCCTTCTTTTCATCGATCTGGGCCTGCGTGTCGTCAATCTTGCCCTGGACATTCTCGATGTCGTTGAGGGTCTGGGCATTCTTGTTGGCCAGCGCCGCATACTCATTTGCGATGCTGTCGAGCTGGGCCTGAACCTCGTCGAGCTGGGCCTGGGCGGCATTCAATTTATCGGTGGTTTCTTTGGAAGCCTCCGCCGCATGGGCGCGAGTGGGCAGGCCAAAAAGAACTGCCGCAGAAGCGGCGCCGAACAGGGCCTTAAGGGCAGTGCGGCGCGAGAGCTCCTGGGAAAGGATGGAATCGCTGTTTGGTGACATATGTACTCCGTTACATGCTTATTTATATGTCGCTCAACTCATACATATTAGCGTACATATGGCGCGTCCCAACGATTTCCACGAACGGCAGGAAACTACAAGGTCGGCGGCTCGTAAGCAATTGTCAAATTTGAGGTAACAATTGAGCAAGCTCTTATATGAGTACGTTAACATAATCCTCTGCTTTTCCTACAGTGCACCATTTGGGCGTCCCCGCCTGCGCTATACTCCCCTCTAGAAGTGTTCCTGATTCGATAGGAGACTACATGTCCAAAGCACTCGACCCCAAAGACACCTGCGTCCTCGTTACCGGTGGCGCCGGCTTTATCGGCTCGCACACCGTCGTTCAGCTGCTCGAGGGTGGCTACCAGGTCGTCATCGTCGATGATCTCTCCAACTCCAGCGCCGTCGCCGTCGACCGCGTCAAGACCATCGTGGGCGACGAGGCCGCCAAGAACCTCACCTTCTACGAGGCCAACGTGCTCGACCGCGATGCGATGAACAAGATCTTCGATACCCATCAGATCGACCGCGTCATCCACTTTGCCGGCTTTAAGGCCGTCGGCGAGTCGGTGAGCAAGCCCGTCGAGTACTACCACAACAACATCGAGAACACCCTGGTGCTCATCGACGTCATGCGCAACCATGGCTGCAAGTCCATCATCTTCTCGAGCTCCTCGACCGTCTACGGCGACCCGGACAACCCGCCCGTCACCGAGGAAGACCCCAAGAAGCCCGCAACCAACCCCTATGGCTGGACCAAGTGGATGATCGAGCAGATCCTTATGGACGTCCACACCGCCGACCCCGAGTGGGACGTCGTGCTGCTCCGTTACTTCAACCCCATCGGCGCTCATCCGTCGGGCCTGATCGGCGAGGACCCCAAGGGCATCCCCAACAACCTGGTGCCCTATGTCGCCCAGGTCGCCGTGGGCAAGCTCGAGGCCGTTCAGGTCTTTGGCAACGACTACCCCACCCCCGACGGCACCGGCGTGCGCGACTACATCCACGTGTGCGATCTGGCCTCTGGTCACGTTGCCGCCCTTAACTGGATGAACGGCAAGACCGGCGTCGAGATCTTTAACCTGGGCACCGGCACCGGCACCTCGGTACTCGAGGTCGTCGCCGCCTTCTCCAAGGCTTGTGGCAAGGAGCTGCCCTACGTGATCCGCGAGCGCCGCGCCGGCGACATCGCTGCCAACTGGTGCGATGCCTCCAAGGCCGAGCGCATGATGGGCTGGAAGGCCCAGTACGACATCGCGGACATGTGCCGCGATAGCTGGAACTGGCAGAGCCACAACCCCAACGGCTTCGCCGACGCCGAGTAGCAAAAACCTACATACCGTTCTTGCCCCGATCTCACGTTGTGAGGTCGGGGCTTTTTCATGGCATGTAGCCATTCGCCGAAAATCGACCAACTTTTTTATCTTGCCTGTACATGTTTAAACAACATGTTTTACAATAGGCGTATCGAATCAGAACATCGGAGGCGGACTGCATACCCATCGGCAGGCCGACCCCACAACAAGAAGGTTGGTGAGCGCATTCATGGAGCGTGCAAGCGGCGTCCTCATGCCCGTCTCATCTCTGCCCGGACCATACGGAATCGGCGGCTTTGGCTGGAATGCCTACGACTTCGTCGATTTTCTCGCCTCGTGCAAACAACATTACTGGCAGATTCTGCCCCTTACGACGACCAGCTATGGCGATTCGCCCTATCAGTCGTTCTCGGCCCGCGCAGGCAACCCCAACTTTATCGACTTTGCCGAGCTTATCGAGGCAGGGTATCTGGAGCAGCGCGATATCGATGGCGTGTATCTGGGATCCGACCCCAGCAATGTCGACTACGGTGCTATCTTTGGCGGCCGCCGTCAGATTCTCGACCGCGCCGCCGAGCGCTTTGCTGCCGACAAGCCGGCCGATTTCGATGACTTTATCCAGGCCAACGAGGACTGGCTCATCCCCTACTGTGAGTTCATGACCGTCAAAGAGGAGTGCGGTCTCAAGGCGTTTTGGGAGTGGCCCGCGGAGCTCCGCACCCGCGGCGAGGCTTCCGCCAAGGTCTGCACCGACCATCCGGCGCGTATGCTCTACCACCAGATGACGCAGTACTTCTTCGATCGCCAGTGGAGCCGCCTCAAGGCCTATGCCAACGAGCGCGACATTCTCATCATCGGCGACCTGCCCATCTATGTCTCGCGTGACTCCGTCGAGATGTGGGCGACACCCGAGCTCTTTAAGATCGACGCCGCCGGCAATCCCGTGAGCGTCGCCGGCACGCCGCCCGACCAGTTCTCGGCCACCGGCCAGTACTGGGGCAACCCCATCTACGACTGGGACGCCATGGAGTCCGACGGCTTCTCCTGGTGGGAGGGCCGCATTCGCGCCGCCCTCGACATGTACGACGTCATCCGCCTGGATCACTTCCGCGGCTTCGAGGCCTATTGGGAGGTGCCGTTCTCCTCGCCCGATTCGTCCTACGGTTCGTGGACGCAGGGTCCCGGCCTCAAGTTCTTCAAGACGCTCGAGGAAAAGCTCGGCACGCTGCCCATCATCGCCGAGGACCTGGGTTTCCTCACTCCCGGTGTCATCGACATGCGCGACAACTCGGGTTTCCCCGGCATGAAGATCCTGCAGTTCGCCTTTGAGGGCACCAACTCGTACTACCTGCCGCATAACTACATCGCCAACACCGTCGCCTATGTGGGCACCCACGACAACGAGACGGCGCGCGGCTGGTTTGAGGGAACGGCCACCCCGCGTCAGCGCGAGCAGGCAGCCCTGTACACCCATCAGCAGGCCGGCGAACCCATGGCAGATGCACTCAATCGCACCATCGCCGCCAGCGTGAGCGACACGTGCATCTACACCATGCAGGACCTGCTTAACCTGGGCAATGAGGCGCGCATCAACACCCCTGCCACCCTGGGCGGCAACTGGACCTGGCGCATGCTCGACGGCGCCATCACCCGCGAGCTCGAGCACAAACTCACCGACTGGACCGAGACCTACTTCCGCATCCCGTCGGAAGCCGAAATCGAGCTTCCTCAATAGGAGCTACCGCGCCCGACCCCTCCCCACCGTGCGGACGCGCTTGCTTTTCCCGCGCGAGGCCACCCCAATCCCCTCGCGCGGGATTCTTTTGAATTTCTGACATGTAGTCAACTCACCACAGGAGGAAACATGCCCCGCATCAATCTCGCGGATCTTGCCGAGCAGTCCTTTGGAACTTCGCTCGAGCAACTCGATGACCGCCGCATTTACAAACTGCTGGTCAAGCTCGTGCAGGAGCGCTCTGCCGCCTGCCCGCTCAACAACGGCAAGAAAAAGCTCTATTACATTTCCGCCGAATTTTTGATCGGCAAGCTGCTCATCAACAACATGATCGACCTCGGCATCTACGACGAGGTTAAGGACCAGCTCACCGCCGCAGGCCACGACCTCAACAAGATCGAGGAGTTCGAGGTCGAGCCGTCGCTCGGCAACGGCGGCCTGGGCCGCCTGGCCGCGTGCTTCCTGGATTCCATCGCCACGCTGGGCTTGACCGGCGATGGCGTGGGCCTCAACTATCACTACGGTCTGTTCCGTCAGCGCTTTGTCGACAACCAGCAGAAGGCCGTCCCCGACGAGTGGCTCGGTGAGCAGGACATCCTAGTCGACGATGACCGCTCCTACACCGTCGAGTTCGGCGATTTTGCCGTTACCTCCAAGCTCGTCAACATCGACGTGCCCGGTTACGGCCAACCCACCAAGAACCGCCTGCGCCTGTTCGACCTGGCGAGCGTCGACGACGGCCTGGTCCCCAGCAGCTCCATCGACTTCGACAAGACCGAGATCGCCAAGAACCTCACCTTGTTTCTCTACCCCGACGATTCCGACGAGCAGGGCCGCCTGCTTCGCATCTACCAGGAATACTTCATGGTGAGCAACGCCGCCCAGCTCCTGATCGACGAGGCCATCGAGCGCGGCAGCAACCTGCACGATCTGGCCGACTACGCCGTGGTCCAAATTAACGACACGCACCCCACCATGGTCATCCCCGAGCTCGTTCGCTTGCTCACCACCGAGCATGGCATCGAGTTTGACGAGGCCGTGACCATCGTACGCTCCATGGTCGCCTACACTAACCACACGATTCTTGCCGAGGCGCTCGAGAAGTGGCCGCTCGCCAGCCTGCAGAAGGTCTCCCCTGCCATCGCCGACATTATCGTCAAGCTCGATGAGATCGCGAAGGCCGAGCACGATGACCCGCGCGTCGCCGTCATCGACGAATACGACACCGTCCACATGGCCCACATGGACATCCACTTTGGCTTCTCCATCAACGGCGTAGCCGCCCTCCACACCAAGATCCTGGAGGACACCGAGCTTCATCCGTTCTACGAGATCTATCCCGAGAAGTTCTCCAATAAGACCAACGGCATCACCTTCCGCCGCTGGATCCATGGGGCCAACCCCGCGCTCGCCAGCCTGCTCGACGATGTGATCGGCACCGACTGGCGCAGCACCGGCGATCTGAGCAAACTCGCCAAGTTCGCCGACGACAAGGACGTTCTTGAGCGCCTGGCCGCCACCAAGGTCGAGGCCAAGACCATCATGCGCCAGTTCATGGCGCTCGAGCAGGGCGTGACCATTCCCTCCAACGCCATCATCGACGTCCAGGTCAAGCGCATCCACGAGTACAAGCGCCAGCAGATGCTCGCGCTCTACATCATCTGGAAGTACCTCGATATCAAGAACGGCAACAGACCTAAGCACCCCGTCAACATCATCTTTGGCGGCAAGGCGGCGCCTGCCTACACTATCGCGCAGGACATCATCCATCTGATCCTAACGCTGTCGCAGTGGATTGCAAACGACCCCGACGTGGCTCCCTACCTGCAGGTTGTCATGATCGAGAACTACAACGTCACCGCCGCCGAGCGCGTGATTCCCGCCGCTGACATCTCCGAGCAGATCAGCCTGGCCTCCAAGGAAGCGAGCGGCACCTCCAACATGAAGTTCATGCTCAACGGCGCCCTAACCTTGTGCACGCTCGACGGTGCCAACGTGGAGATTGCCGAGCTCGTGGGCGACGAGAACATCTATACCTTTGGTGCCTCGTCCAAACAGGTCGAGCAGCTCTACGCCGACGGCACCTACAACGCCGGTGCGCTCTACCGCAAGCCCGGAATTAAACTGCTGGTGGACTTCATCACCAACCCGGCCTTTATGGCAACCGGCAACGCCGAGCGCCTGCAGCGCCTGCACGACGACATTAAGGGCAAGGACTGGTTTATGGCTCTGCTCGACATTGAGGAGTACATCCAGACCAAGGAGCGCGTGCTGGCCGACTACGAGGACCAGGACGCTTGGATGCGCAAGGCGCTCATCAATATCGCCAACGCCGGCACCTTCTCGTCCGACCGCACCATCTCCCAATACAACGACGAGATCTGGCACCTGAGCTAGCTCATTCCCCTTACCCATCCTCTTGAGAAACGGAGTCGTGGCAACACGGCTCCGTTTTTTTGTGCCCGCACGTTACCCTGTGATCCGACTCGGCCAAACAATCTCGATCCGTAGCAATTACTCAACCAAAACGGTCCCAGCCGTTACAGATTGAGACATACCGGCCCCTCCCCTTGGGTTTATCTCAATCTGTAACATCTAGCAGGTGTAATTCGCCTTTGGTGTTACAGATTTAGATGAAATGGTTGGCACAGCGGAACCGTCTCGATCTGTAACATCTAACGTCCGAAATCGGCCCTACCTGTTACAGATCAAGACAAACTGACAGACGGAAAGCCCCAACACAAAGAAAGGTTCCCCTCTCGCCCAGTGGACAGGAGGGGAGCCTTATATGTGACCACGGAAAAAGGATGGCAAAGCCGCAGTCGCCCAAAGGGAGGGCCTGGATGCACCGGGCCTAGATAAGGTTCTTGCCAGACACCTTATCGAAGAGATGAGTCGCGTTCTTCTCGAACTTGAACCAGATGGGGTCGCCCGCCTTGAGCGCACCCTTGGCCTCAAGGTCGACAACGGGAATGATCAGGACGAACTGGCCATCGGGAGCGGTCACGTGGACATGCTCGGTCGAACCCATGAGCTCGGTCACCTCGACGGTGCCCTGGAGCGCACCCTCCTCGCCCTTGTCGGCAAGCAGGATCTGCTCGGGGCGCACGCCGGCCGTAATCTCCTTCACGTCGCCGCCGTCCCAGTTGAGAGCAAGCTGAACGCAGGTCTCGGGGGCCAGCGCGACATTCATGTCGTCGGTCTTGACGGTAAAGCCGTTGCCCGAGCGCACCAGCTGGGCATCGAAGAAGTTCATCTGCGGCACGCCGATGAAGCCGGCGACGAAGATGTTCGCGGGATGGTTGAAGACCTCCTGCGGCGTGGCGATCTGCTGGACAACGCCGTCCTTCATGACCACGATGCGGTCGCCAAGGGTCATGGCCTCGGTCTGGTCGTGGGTAACGTAGATGAAGGTGCCCTTGATCTCGTGACGCAGCTTAATGAGCTCGGCACGCATCTGGTTACGAAGCTTGGCATCCAGGTTGGACAGCGGCTCGTCCATCAGGAAGACCTTGGGGTCACGCACGATGGCGCGGCCGATGGCGACGCGCTGGCGCTGGCCGCCGGAGAGCGCCTTGGGCTTACGGTCGAGGTACTCGGTAATACCCAGGATCTCAGCAGCGGAGCGAACCTTACGGTCGATCTCGTCCTTGGGGACCTTCTTGAGCTCGAGCGTAAACGCCATGTTCTCGTACACCGTCATATTGGGATACAGAGCATAGCTCTGGAACACCATGGCGATGTCGCGGTCCTTGGGAGCGACGTCGTTGACGCGCTTGCCATCGATGAGCACATCGCCCGAGGTGATGTCCTCCAGGCCGGCGATCATGCGCATCGTCGTGGACTTACCGCAGCCAGAGGGGCCAACGAGGACGATGAACTCCTGGTCGTGAACGGTGAGGTTGAAGTCCTCTACAGCAAGCACACCGTCCTCGGTAACCTTAAGGTTGTGCTTCTTCTCCTCGGTCTTCTTCTTTTTGCCAAAGAAGCCCTTCTTTTTTGACTCGTTGTTGGGATACACCTTCTGAACATGTTTGAGAACGATCTCGGCCATGTCTTTACCTTTCGATACGCGGCGCCGCGCTGAGGGGCGCCGCCAAAACTTGCAAAACAGTTACGGCATCAGCCCTTGACGGCACCTGCCACAACGCCGTCAATGATGTACTTCTGGCAGAAGATGTACATGATGACGATGGGGATGACGACCATCATGATGCATGCCATCATGGGGCCGAGCTCGACGTGGCCATAGCCGCCACGGAAGTACTGGATCAAGATAGGAATGGTCTTGTACTTGGTGGAGTCGAGCGTAAGGTAGGGCAGCAGATAGTCGTTCCAGACCCACATGGTCTCAAGGATACCGACCGAAAGATAGGTGGGCTTCATGATGGGAAGGACGATCTTAAAGAACACCTGGACTGGGTTGCAGCCGTCGATCATGGCCGCCTCTTCGATCTCGAGCGGGATGTTCTTGACAAAGCCGGCGAACATAAAGACCGCCAGGCCCGCGCCAAAGCCGAGGTAGATAAAGCAGATGTTAAACGGCGTGTTAAAGCCGATGCGGTCCGCGAGGTTGGACAGCGTGAACATGAGCATCTGGAAGGGCACGACCATCGAGAAGACGAACAGGTAATAGAAGAAGTTCGAGATCTTGCTGTTGACGCGCACCACGTACCAAGCGCACATGGAGCAGCACACCAGAATCAGCACGACCGACGTGACCGTGATGATAAGCGAGTACATAAACGCCGAGGCAAAGCCCTGCTCGTTCAGAGCGTGCACGTAGTTTGCGAGGCCGTTGAACGTCTCGGGCGTGAGCAGATCGAACGCCGTTGTGGTGCTGATTGCGGTCGCTTTCTTAAAGGAATTGAGCGCAATCATGAACACGGGGTAGATCCATGCGAGCGACAGGATCGTAAAGAAGATCGAGAGCACGCGGTTGATAGCCTTATCGCGTTTCATTACTGCTGCACCTCCTTGGACCTCGTGGCCTTAAGCTGGATCATAGAAATAGCGACAACCAGGATGCAGAAGATAACTGCCTTGGCCTGACCGATGCCCTGCCATGCGATGCCAGCACGCGAATAGAACGTGTTGTAGATGTTCAGGGCGAGCATCTCGGTGGAGTGCGCCGGGGCGCCACCGGTAAGGGCGAGGTTCTGGTCGAACAGCTTAAAGCCGTTGGTGATGGACAGGAACAGGCAGATGGTGATGGTCGGCATCAGGTTGGGGATCTTAACCTTCCAAAACGTCTGCCATGCCGTAGCGCCATCGACCTTGGCGGCCTCGATGTAATCAGACGGAATGGACTG
Organism: uncultured Collinsella sp.; assembly: GCA_902494465.1. Lineage (GTDB taxonomy): Bacteria > Actinomycetota > Coriobacteriia > Coriobacteriales > Coriobacteriaceae > Collinsella. The sequence goes on along the minus strand of CABUTH010000017.1, from coordinate 8,713 downwards.
CAGACCGGCGATGTAGATGATCATCATGTAGCCGACCTGTTGCCACAGGGTCAGGATGATAAGGCCCCAGAAGCCAGCGGCGGAGTTGAGGGCGATAAGCTGGGCACCCACGTTGGAGAGCAGGCAGTTGATCAGAATCTGCCAAATGTAACCCAGCACAATGCCGCCGATCAAGTTAGGCATAAAGAAGATCGTACGGAAGATGTTGGTGCCCTTGAGCGCCTTGCGGGTGAGCGCCTGCGCAATGGCCAGCGCGATCACGTTGATGAGCACCGTCGACAGGAAGGCAAACGCCACGGTAAAGAAGAACGACGTGGAGAACTGCGGGTCGGTCAGTGCGCGCACGTAGTTCTCGATACCGACAAAGTGCGCGTTATTGATGGTAATAAACTGGCAGAACGAGAGATAGAAACCCTGGATAAAGGGAATCACGAACCCGATCATAAACGCCAGGCACGTGGGCAGCATAAAGAGCGGCCACCAGCGCTTGAGTGCTTTGCCCATAGAAGGGTCCTTTCAATATGCAGGGGGCGGGCAAACCTACGTCTGCCCGCCCCCTGTCGCTAATCAGATAGCTTGGGCAGCAACTGCTTACTCGGAAGCAGCCTTCTCGGTCTTCCAGCCATCGACGAAGGCGTTCTTGACGCCGTCCCACTTGGTGTTGTCGGCAGCATAAGCGATGAGAGCCTGCTTGAGGTTCTTCTTCCACTCCTCGGAGGGGATGTAAACGAAGTCCCAAGCGACGGTCTTCTTGCCGTCCTTGGCCATAGCAACGGCCTGCTGAGAGAAGACGTTGGTGGTCTCCTTAGCGCTCTTGAACGGGGCGGTCAGACCCATCTTGTCAGCGATGATGCTGGTGGCGGTGTCAGAAGTGACGCACCAATACATGAAGTCCTCGGTGGCCTTCTGGGCATCCTCGGAAGCCTGGGAGCTGACGCACCAGTAGTTCTCGCCGCCGGAGCACAGGCCCTGGTTCTCCTCGCCGTCGACACCGATGTAGATCGGCAGCATGCCGAGCTGATCGTCGGTCATACCGGCCTTGGTGAGGTCGGCGTAGGCCCAAGAGCCGTTCTGGTAGAAGACGGCCTTGCCGGTTGCGAACTCGTTGGTGGCGTCGTCACCGGTCTTGGAGGCGAGCTGCGAAGGATCGCAGGTGGAGTCGGTGATGTACAGGTCGAAGATCTGCTTAAAGTTGTCGAGATACTCGCCCTTGATCTCGTCGTCCTCCTGGTTGTGCTCCTTCTCGAACTCGTAGTAGAGCGGGAGGTTGGCGAGGTGGGTGGTGTAGCGCCAGCTGGAGGAGTCATCCATGCCGGCGGAAGTGAAGGCACCGTCAACGCCGAGCTCGTCCTTGCGGGCCTGGATGTCATCGGCGCAAGCCTTCAGCTTGTCGAAGGAGTTGATGTCCTCGGCCTTGTAGCCAGCCTTCTCGAGGAGCTCCTTGTTGTAGATGATGCCGTAGCTCTCCTGAACCCAGTCGATACCCAGATCCTTGCCGTCGGACTGCAGCGCCAGGGAGTCGTCGATGAGCTCACCGCGGAGCTTGGTGTCGGACAGATCGGCGCAGTAGTCCTTCCAGTTCTTAAGGCCGGTGGGGCCGTTGACCTGGAACAGCGTCGGAGCGGAGCTCTTGGACATCTCGGACTTGAGCTTCTCCTCGTAGGTGTTGGAGGCGGCGGTCACGATCTTGACCTCGACGCCCTTCTCCTTCTTGTACGCCTTGGCGATCTCCTTCCACTCCTTGTCGACCTCGGGCTTGAACTGGAGGAAGTAGACCTCGGCAGCGTCACCAGAAGCAGAGGAGCCAGAGCCGGCAGAACCACCGCAGCCCACGAGGCCCAGACCAAGAACCGCAGCCGCGGAACCAGCAAAGCCCAGGAACTGCCTTCTGCTCATTTCGTTCTTCATTACAATCCACCCTTTCACACCGTGGCGGCACCCTTTGCCGCCGCCTTCGGAGATTGGCTCGGGGACTTTGCCCCTTTTGCTGATTTGTACAATACGCTATTTGGCTAGTTGTTTGAACAAGTATTACTAGAGCGGTAGAAAAACTTCGGTGAACGGTAATTTCGACTTGATACTTGACAAGTTTTGTATAAACAATTATTTGTTATCGAATGCAGAGAAAACGCCCGGTCAAGCCGATGCATCGTCGGTTTGACCGGACGTTTTCGCTTTGAGGGCATGAGTCTCGTCAGACTGCGAGCTAACCGGCTATCGCTTGGAATTGACGCGGTAATGGAAGATCTCGGGGTGTGTACGAGCGTGCGTCACCTCAAATAAGATGCCGTCCGAGGTGTACGACTGGCTCTCCATAACGGCGACGCAGTTGTACTTGCCAAGGTCCAAGTAGCTGCAGTCCTCATCGTTGGCAAGCTCGACGCTCACCGTACGGCGGCTCGCCATCACTTTGACGCCACGCTTGTGCTCCAGATAGTCGTAGATAGAGCTTGCCGCAATCTCGGGGGTCAGGCCCTTGGCGATCGACGCCAAAAAATAGCCATGGTCCACTTGGCGCGCGTTGCCGTTGAGGCTTCGGACACGCACTACACGAATCAGCTCCTCGCCCACCTTAAAGCCCAGGCGACGAGAAAGTTGCTCCGTGCAAATCAAATGTTCAAAAGACTTGACCTCGGTCGATGCGACGGCATTGTTGCGTTTTGCGAACTCGCCAAACGACTCAACCTCTTCGAGTGCGCCCAACATGTCGGTTTCGCCCTTAAGCCAAATAACGCGCACGCCCTTGCCGTGTATGGGCTGCACAAACATCCCGTCGGCCAGCATACCCAAGGCGCGACGGACGGTATTGCGCGTGCAGCCAAACTCCGCGGTCAACTCAGCTTCGGTTGGCAGCATCTCCTGAAACGCATAGGTCCCATTAATGATGCGCGAGCGTATTTCTCGGTAGATTCCTTCGTATATCGCTTTTGGCATTGTTTCACCTCTAATGAATATGTATGGCTAGGCACGATAGCATTTCTTTGGGTTGTTTAAACCGTCTATCGGCAAAGCACCGATTATTAACTGTCAACGGCGCCCGTGATGCTCCAATCGATTCGAATCAAAACCGTCAATGCGGCAAGCAGCCAGTCCTCTACAATGAGTTCATTGTTTAAACGTTCTTGCTCGCACAGCATGTTGCATCCGGAAGGCATATTATGCTGCAGAAAATCCAACGTTTTGGCGGAGCCATGTTCGCGCCCGCCATGCTGTTTTCTATATCAGGCCTCATGGTCGGCATCTCCGCCCTCGCCACGACCGTAGACATCGTCGGTGACCTCGCCGTATACGGAACCCCTTGGTACGTTTTCTGGACCATCATCCAGCGCGGCTCGTGGACGGTCTTTAAACGTCTCCCGCTCCTTTTTGCCGTAGCGCTGCCTATCGGTCTTGCCCAAAAGCAACCGGCACGCTGCTGCCTCGAGGCGCTCGTGGCCTATTTTGCCTATTGCTTCTTTTTGAGCGAGATCATTAAGCTGAGCGGAGACAACCTTGGGCTTAAGTACCCATCATCTTTGACCCCCGCCAGCGGTATCACCGTCATCGACGGCATCAAGACGCTCGACACCGGCATTATCGGCCCGCTGGCGGTATCGGCAACCGTCGTCGCCATCCATGACCGCTTCTACGATGCCAAGGTTCCCGATTGGCTCGGCACCTTCTCGGGTTCCTCGCTGGTCTACCTCATCAGCTTTTTTGCCGTGTTTGCCCTTGCCGCCATCTCGGCCGCCATCGTGCCCTTCGCATACGCTGTAACCGAAACGCTGCGCCACGCACTTGCGGGCGTCGGCCCCTTCGGCGTGGGCATCTTTGTGTTTTTGGAGCGAGCGCTCGAGCCCATGGGGCTGCACCATCTGCTCTATATGCCCATCTATTACGACAATCTGGTCATTCACGACGGTATTTACGCCACGTGGACCAACCTGCTCCCCATTCTCTCCCATAGCACGCGCCCTTTAAATGAACTTGCGCCCTGGGCAGGTTTTACCGCCACCGGCTGGGGCAAGCTCTTTGGCCTTCCCGCCATCGCGGCAGCATTCTATTTCACCGCCAAACCCGAACGCCGCGCCGGCCTTAAGGTCATCCTTTTGCCCGCCATCGTCGCCTCGGTGGCCTGCGGCGTCACCGAGCCGCTCGAGTTTCTCTTTATGTTCACCTATCCCGGACTCTTTTTGCTCTACGCCGTCCTGTCCTCCTGCCTTGCCATGACCATGAACTTCTTTGGCATCGTCGGCATCTTCTCGGGCGGTCTCATGGAAATGACGGCCTTCAACTTCATCCCACTCATGCGGATGCATGCCGGCTCCTACCTTTTGGCGCTCGGTATCGGTCTTGCCTTTAGCCTCATCTTTTTTGTTAGTTTTCGAGCACTCATCTTGGTCTATGACCTTAAGACGCCGGGCCGCGAGGATCATGCCTCCAATCGCGCGGCAATCGATCGTTTAACGGGAAGCGGCTTTGTCAAAGAGCAATCTCCCAATGGCGAGGTCAGTATTCAATCCGATCAAGATCACGTCCTCGCTGAGCGGGTAATTCAGCTTTTAGGTGGCGTTGGCAATATCGTGGGCGCAACCAACTGCGCCACGCGCCTGCGCGTCGAGGTCGCAGACCCTTCCATCGTTGCAGATAATGCGTCGTTTGTCGCGGTGGGCGCCAAGGGCCTCATCATTACGGGCAAGACCGCCCAGGTGATTATCGGCATCTCCGTTCCCCGCGTTAAAGAGCATTTTGACCAGATCATGGGCCTCGAGCCGGGATTTGTGCCCACCACCTCGGCCTCCCCTGCCGCCAGCGCAGCCCATAAGCGCGACGATATCTGCTTCTTCGATATCGACGGAACACTCGCCTGGCAAGACCCTCGAGTGGCACAAGAGCTTCCCGAGAGCGAGCGAGACCTCTCCCCCTATCCCAATGAAGCGGTCTCGCAAGCCATCCGTGATTTTGTCGCCAAGGGCAATATGGCGTTTATCTGCACAGGGCGCACGCTGAGCTGCATCCATCCAAAGCTGCTCGAGCTGCCCTGGACCGGCATCGTCTGCCTCGCGGGTGGCTATGTCGAACTTGAGGGACACGTGATTCGCGATTTGGCGATGACGCCCGGCATGCTGCAGCGCCTTGCTCCCATTCTTGAGCAATCGGACGAAGTGATTCGTTTTGAGGGACTCAATGGCGTCGTTCGCATGAGTGCCGATGCGCCCGACGCCCCCGGATACGCCCGCACCGTGGGCGATGCAATTACGCAGCTGCAACATTACAGCGCCTACAAGATCTTAATGTCCACGTCGCTTGCCAACCGCATCGCTCAGGATCAAGCGTTTGAGCCGCTGCTCTGCTTTAACGAGCTCGAGCTCGAAGTGACCGAGATTTCGCCTCGCGAATGCACCAAGCGCGAGGGTATCCAGTCCGTACTCGACGCTCTCGACCCCAACCATGGAACGGTGTATGGCATCGGTGATGCCAGCAATGACATCTCGCTGATGAACGCCGTCGATGTCGGTATCGCCATGGGCAACGCACCGGACTTCCTCAAGGAAAAGGCCGACTATGTCACCGACAGCATCGACCACGACGGCGTCGTCACCGCGCTCGAACACTTTGGGCTTATCTAGCCAAGCCCCTACCGCACTTGCGGCCGCATGGACCAATCGTCCTCAACTGCCGCGCTCGACGCCCTAATGTGGCAATATGTTGTCTGCATAATGCAACGATGCAACCTATCAAAGAATGCGAGAACCCGTGTCCAGTCCGTTTACCAGCTTTTTAGCCCAGCACTTTGACCAGATTAACGACTATCTGGCCACGTTCTTTGACGGACAGGCGACTTCCGCCGATATCGAGCGCTACCTGTATACCCCGCTCTCGGCATTTACGGCAAACGCTGGCAAGCGCCACCGCCCGCTCATCTGCATGCTCGCCGCCACCGCGGTAGGCGGCAGCTTTGAGAGCGCCCGCAGCGCCGCGGCGGCCATCGAGCACTTTCAGTCGGGCGCACTCATCCACGACGACATCGCCGACAACGGACAGCTGCGCCGCGGCAAGCCCTGCATGCACCTCACCGAGGGCACGGGCCTTGCCAGCAATTGTGGCGACCTAGCGCTCACCATGGTCACCAAGACAGTTCTCGACGACCCCACGCTGGAGTCCGACGTGAAACTGCGCGTGCTCCACGAGCTCACCGAGATGATCGTTCGCACCATCGAGGGCCAGGCGCTCGACTTGGGCTGGGTCCGTGACGCACGCTTCGACATCTCGGTCGACGATTATCTGGACATGGCGACGCACAAGACCGCGTACTACAGCGGAGCCACGCCGCTTGCCACCGGAGCCATCATTGGCGGAGGCAGCGAGGAGCAAATTGAGGCGCTGCGCGCCTTTGGCCTGCACACGGGCCTTGCCTTCCAAATTCAAGACGACCTGCTCAACTTGATCGGCACCAAGGAGGCCGCCAACAAGGACTTCCGCACCGACATCACCGAGGGTAAGCGCACGCTCGTTGCCGTGCACGCCCTGTCTGATGAGCGCTATCACGACGAGATTGAAGCGATCCTTTCCTCGGGCACCGAGGACCCCGCGCAACTCGCGCGCGCCGTGGAGATCTTCCAGGAGACCGGCTCTATCGATTACGCCCACACTTATGCGCTCGACCTGACCGCCAAGGCCAAAGCGGCCATCGAGGACGTTTCGCTCGACCCGCATGCACGTGAACTGTTCCTCTCCATGGCAGATTTCTTTGTGGAGCGCCTTAACTAGCGGGGGTTATAAAACCTGTCAGCAGCGTATTTGGGTACAACTTGCTACACTGTTGAGTGCATGTTTATGCATCCCTTTGCGTTGTCTATCCGACACACGCTCAAATAGTACGAATGGTACGCCGAAAGGGGTTCGTTCATGGAACCTATTACAACGGGCATGCGGGGAGCAGCCGTCGAGGACGTCCAGTCCCGCCTTCTGCAGCTCGGCTATACAATCGATGACACCGAGGTTGCCGACAAGCGCTTTGGCACCACCACCGAGCAGGCCGTCAGCACCTTCAGGCTCGACAGCGGCCTTGCTGCCGGTCATGCCGTCGATATCCCCTGTTGGAGCGCCCTGGTCGACGCCTCGTATAAGCTGGGCGACCGCACTCTGTATCTGCGCATGCCCAATTTCCATGGCGCCGATGTGCAGGCCCTGCAGCGCGCTCTCAACGTTTTGGGCTTTGCCTGCGGCGAGGACGACGGCTACTTTGGTCCGCATACCGAGGCCGCCCTGCAGCAGTTCCAGGAAAATGTCGGCCTGTTTGCCGACGGCATGGCCTTCCAGGACACCTACGCCTACATCAACCGCCTGCACCATGTGTGGGAGGGCAAGCCCTCGGTCACCGAAGCCGAGTCCCGCATCGGTTTTGCTCGCGCCGCCAACGTGCTCGAGCGCTTCCAGATTGCCGTTATCGGCGAGGACCCCATCGCGCGCAGTGTTGCGTCGCGCATGTGGAATATCGCCACGGCAACGACCGACAACAGCGGCATGATGCTCTGCGACTCCGAGGTCCCAACCAACGTTGACCTGGTGCTCGAGATCGCAAGCGACGAGCTGCCCGCCGACGCCGCGCCACGCGCCACGATTGCCCTCGCCGAGTGCCACAACCTGGCCCAGCGCATCCGCACCGCCAATGTCGCCGCGCAGCAGAAGCCGGCTCGCATTCGCATTGAGCTCACGGGCATGACGCGCTACAACGGCACCTTCACGGCCAGCGACGCGCAGACGCTCGCCGTACGCCTACTCGACGGCGTTTGCGATGCCCTCGCAGATTAGGTAAACTAGACGAGTTGCTTTTGGGCAACACCACACATTGGGACGTAGTTCAACGGTAGAACTCCGGTTTTTGGTGCCGGCTGTTGGGGGTTCGAATCCCTCCGTCCCAGCCATTAAAACTGAGCGCCCTAAGCCTATAACGGCCCAGGGCGCTTTCTTGTGGGCAAGCGGAGGGATTCGAACCCGCAAGGGTGCGGAGCTGAGGAAACGCGAAGCGTTTTCCAGCGCAGCACGCAAGGAGCGAAGCGACGCAGCAGGGCGCGGCCGCCGACCAGGCGGACGCGGAATCCCTCCGTCCCGCACCAGTCAAGAGCCCCTCACGTCAAGCAAATCGAGCCAACGCCGCCAAGCGGAGGGATCCGAACCCGCAAGGATGCGGAGCGACGCAGCGGCGCGCGGCCGCCGCAGGCAGACGCGGTGTCGGCACTTGGGGACGTTCCCAAAGTGCCGACATTATAGGAACGTCCCCAAGTGCCGGCTCGGGACTATTTTCGAGGACTCTCCGAAGGACTGTGGCCAAAAAACGGCAAATATGAGTACTGTTACCGTTGTAGCTACATTATTTTCGTTAATAAAAGAAGATCTTAATGAGACTTATTCGCATCAAGGTCTTCCTTTAATGAACACTTGAGGAGATACGGCAGCTTATCTGCTCGATCGACACGTCAAATCACCTTAAATGTGGTCAAAATTACTGCTACTAAAAGAATATCAGTACTCATATTTGATGTTTTTTGGCCACGGCTCTTTATAGACACCCTACACAGCGACTGGGGTAGATTTTTTTTGGGCACGCCTATCAGCCCAGTTCCGAAAAGCGAGCCGCATGCAACAACCAAGCCACCGCCGGGCCACGGGGAGGGGGGGGGGCCGGGGAGAGGAGTATGGAGAGGAGGAAGGAGCACAGGAGCGCGATATT
>CABUTH010000016.1 GCA_902494465.1 uncultured Collinsella sp. | reverse complement strand
GCGGTCGGCCCCATGCCGTCCTCCGTCGCCAGGAGGAAGAGCTCGACCTTCTCCCTGCTGTACATGCGAACCTCCAGTCCGGACCGCCCCGCGGTCCAACTTTCTGTCCGCACCCCCAATGTGACAAGGGGATAGTCCCTTTGTCACACTTCATATCGCCGCGGTGGCCTAAAGACTGTATAAATCTTTATCTAGCTGGGAAAACAGTGCAATAAAACATGGGCCGATTACCTATAATCCCTTCGAACATTAAAGTTGGGAGGAAACCGGCTTATGGAACAAAAGGCCAAGGAGGCAGCCTCGCACGCTGCGATTCCTGTGAGCATCTCGGCGATGCTCGTCACGCTGGGCGTGGTGTACGGCGATATCGGCACCAGCCCTATGTATGTAACCAAGGCGCTCGTTGCCGGCAACGGCGGCATCGGAAGTGTGACGGAGGAGTTCGTGCTTGGCGCGCTCTCCCTTGTCGTGTGGACGGTCACGCTGCTGACCACCATCAAGTATGTGCTCATCTCGCTGCGCGCCGATAACCATGGTGAGGGCGGCATCTTTGCCCTGTACAGCCTGGTCAAGCGCTGCGGCAAGTGGCTTATCATCCCCGCCATGCTGGGTGGCGCCGCGCTGCTCGCCGACGGCATCCTGACGCCGGCCGTTACCGTTACCACGGCCATCGAGGGCCTGCGCACCATCCCGGCGGTCCATGCCGTGCTGGGCGATGACCAGGGCCGCGTCGTCGCCATTACGCTCGCCATTATCATCGCGCTCTTCTTGGTACAGCGCATCGGTACGGCCAAGATCGGTCACGCCTTTGGTCCCATTATGACGCTGTGGTTTCTGTTCCTGGGCGGCACGGGTCTGTTCTTTGTCTTCCAGCACCCCGCCGTGCTGCTGTGCCTCAACCCGGTGCGCGGCATCGCCTTTTTGCTAAGCCCCAACAACCACGCGGGCATCATGATTCTGGGCAGCTGCTTCCTCGCCACCACCGGTGCCGAGGCGCTCTACTCCGACATGGGCCACGTCGGCCGCGGCAACATCTACGCCACCTGGCCGTTCGTTAAGTGCTGCCTGCTGCTTTCCTATATGGGCCAGGGTGCTTGGCTTATGAACAACGCTGCCAACCCCGAGCTCATGGGCATTGCCGACCTCAACCCGTTCTACCAGATGCTCGCCCCGGGCCTGCGCCCGTTTGCCGTCGGCCTTTCCACCATCGCGGCCATCATCGCCTCGCAGGCGCTCATCACCGGCGCATTCTCGCTGGTGTCCGAGGCCAGCCGCCTGGACCTTATGCCGCACATGCAGGTCTTCTACCCTGCCGAGACCAAGGGCCAGCTCTATATTCCCATGGTCAACAACGTCATGCTCGTTGGCTGCGTCATCGTGGTGCTGCTGTTCCAGAACTCGGCGCATATGGAAGCCGCCTACGGCCTGGCCATTACGCTGACTATGATGTGCACCACGATGCTGCTCTTCTTCTACCTGCACGAGGAGCGCAAGCTCAAGGTTGCTCCGTGGATCTTCGCGGCCTTCTTCCTTTTGCTCGAAGGCTTCTTCTTCGTGAGCTCGCTTACCAAGTTCTTCCACGGCGGCTACTTCACCATCCTCATGGCTGCACTCATCATGGGCATTATGGTGTGCTGGTACAACGGCACGGCGGTCGAGCAGCGCCAGTTTACGCTGCTGCCGCTGCGTAGCTACCTGCCGCAGCTCAAGCGCCTGCGCGACGACGACCGTTACGAGCGCATGAGCGACAACATCGTGTACCTGACCAAGGACACCCATACCGACTACATCGATCGCGATATCGTCTATTCGATCTTGGACAAGCATCCCAAGCGTGCCCACGCCTGGTGGTTTGTGAACGTCGAGACCATGGACGAACCGCACACCTTTGCCTATTCGGTCGAGACATTCGGCACCGACTACGTGTTCCGCGTGCATCTGTATCTGGGCTACAAGATCAACCAGCGCGTCAATGCCTACCTGCGTCAGGTTGTTCAGGACCTGGCTGCCACCGGCGAGCTGCCGCCGCAGACGCATGACTACTCGGTCTACAAGGATCCGGGTAACATCGGTACGTTCAAGTTCGTCCTGATCCGTAAGCTTCTGGCGCCCGAAAGCGATGTGGAGCCGAGCGAGCGTACGGCCATCACGCTCAAGTACATCATCCGCCGCGCCGCCGGCACGCCCGCACGTTGGTACGGCCTGGAGAACTCCAACGTGAGCTTTGAGTACGTGCCGCTGTTCACCAAGTTCAAGGCCGTGAATAAGATGCAGCGCCTGGCTCCCAACGAGCGGCCGTAGGCGCCGACAGGCTGCATGGAGCTGGTTTTCGATGGACAAGATTGAGGCTGGGGAGGCAAACATGGATACAAAGGCGCTCGATGGCCGCGAGGCGGTGGTCGAAATGGTGCGTGAGGCGCGCGTCGACGCCGCCGAAGATCGGTTCTTTACGAATCGCGCCAACATGGACATGGCCGACCGCGTGATCTCGATCGTGGTGACGCTGCTTGTCGCGGTGTGCGTGTGCGCACTGCTCGCGCACGTGCTGTTTGTCTAGCGGCTGCCGGTCGTAGAAGGCTTTACACTTAGAACCACCACGAAGGAAAACCACCACAAAGGTGCCTGTCCCTTTGTGGTGGTTTTTGTTTTTGAGAGAGGGGCGGGGCGCTGATGGACGTCCGTACGGACGGCGATATTGCCGATAGCTTTTGGTGGCGGCGCACAACGCTGACGCGCCGCACTCCTCTGTATGACGCCTGCGTATCGGTGGGGCTGCTGGTCGCGGCGACGATTGTGGGCGCGCTGCTCGACCATCCGGGTCTCGCGCCGAGCATCATGATCGTCTATGTGTTCGCCGTTCAGCTGTGCGCATTCTTTACCTGGAGTCGCCTGTATTGCTTGCTGAGCTCGGCTGCCGCCGTGGCGCTCTACAACTTCTTGTTTATCGACCCGCGCTACTCGCTGTCGCTTATCGACCGCGTCTATCCCGGCATGTTCTTCATCATGTTCGTGGTCTCGCTTGTGTCGAGCTCGATTGCGTTGGCCCTGCGCCGCGCCCTGGCACAGGCTGCCGCCAGCGACCGCCGCACGCATATGGTGCTCGAGACCAACCGCATGTTGCAGCGCTGCGCCGATCAGCAGCAGATCGTTCACGCTATGGCCACGCAGCTGGCGCGTCTTTCGGGCCGTCCGGTCGTGTGGTATGGCGCCGACGCCGAGGGCGATGACCTGCTGCCGCGTGCGACATACACGGCCGTGGGCGATGCCGCGCCGGTGCACGAGCTGGCGCCGCAGATGCCGCCGCGACTCTCGGCGTCCGCCTATGTGGGTACGCCGCTCGATGCCACCTATGGCGGCTCGGCGTTTTATGGTATCTACCTGACGGTTCGCACGGGCGACGGCTTCGTGCGCTCGGGCGACCCCGCCTCGGTGGTGGGCGTGCTGGCTATCGTTGCCGAGCCCGACGTGCTGACGCACGAGGAGCGGACACTTGCCGATGCCATCGTGAGCGAAGGCGAGCTGGCACTCGATCGCGCCCGCGCCATGGAGGCCCGCGAGGAGGCGGCGGTGCTCGCCAAAAACGAGCAGCTGCGCGCCAACCTGCTGCGTTCCATCTCGCACGACCTGCGCACGCCGCTCACCAGTATTTCGGGCAATGCCGATGTGCTGCTCGATCAGGGCTCGACCGGCACCGCGGTGCTCGATGCCCAGACGCGCCGCGGCCTGCTTCTATCCATTCGCTCGGATGCGCTGTGGCTCAACGCCACCGTCGAGAACCTGCTCGCCATCACAAAGCTCGAGGGCGGCGGCATGCATCTGTCGACTACGCTCGAGCTCATGGACGATATCGTCGAGGAGGCGCTGCGCCACGTAAGTCCGGCCGTGCGCGAGCACGACCTTAAGGTGGTGGCGTGCGATGAGCCGGCGCTCGTTAACGTCGACGCGCGTCTGATGGTACAGCTCGTGGTGAACCTGGTGAACAATGCCATCACCTATACGCCCGCAGGCTCGCATATCGTGATTTCAATTGGCGTCGACGATGGGCACGTGGCGTGCTCGGTGGCCGATGATGGCCCGGGCATCGCGCCCGAGGATCGCGAGCGGATCTTTGAGTCGTTCTATACCGCCAACCACGGTCTTGCCGACAGCCACCGCAGCGTGGGCCTGGGTCTTTCGCTCTGCCGCTCCATTGCGTTGGCGCATGGCGGTAGCATAGAGGTTGCCGCGGCGGACCCGCACGGCTCGGTCTTTACGATTGAGCTTCCCGTCGCCGATGTTTCGTTTGATAAGGAGTAGCGCCGTGCCGAACTCTGCCGTAAAACCGCTCATCTTGGTCGTTGAGGACGACCCCGCCGTTCGCAACTTAATCGTTGCCGCGCTCGAGGCGCACGGCTTGCGTCATATGGCCGTGGAGACCGCCCACGCCGCCATCGCCGCCGCCTCATCGCAGACGCCGAGCATCGTGCTTCTCGATTTGGGCCTGCCCGATATGGACGGCGTCAAGGTGGTGGAGTCGGTGCGCACATGGTCGGGCATGCCGATCATTGTGGTCTCGGCGCGCAGCGAGGATGCGGACAAGATCCGCGCGCTCGATGCTGGCGCCGACGACTACCTGACCAAGCCGTTTTCGGTCGAGGAGCTGCTCGCGCGCATTCGCACGACGCTCAGGCGCCTTTCGTATGCACAGACGGGCGGCGTTGCCTCCGAGGGCTCGTTCGATACCGGCGAGCTGCATATCGATTTTGATGCCGGCATCGCCACGATGGATGGCGAGGAACTGCACCTGACGCCGATCGAGTACAAGCTCTTGTGCCTGCTGGCGCACAACGCCGACAAGGTGCTGACGCACCAGTTTATCCTGCACGAGATTTGGGGTACGGCGACCAAGAGCGACCTGGCGAGCCTGCGTGTCTTTATGGGCACGCTGCGCAAGAAGATTGAGTCCGACCCCGCGCATCCGCGCTATATCCAGACGCACGTGGGTATCGGCTACCGATTGGTCACCCAAGGGTAGATCGCCAACCACCATCCCAATATGAGTTGCGGTGAAATACGGTCTAAATCTGCCTAATTCCAGGCAAAACAGTCCGTATTCCACCGCAACGTTGTCTATTTATCCTTGGGCTTGCTGGCGTAGAACTTCTTCTTTTTGGACTTGCCGGCAGGGGAGGGTTTGCTGGCAAAGTTGGACTTGCCGTGGCCGGCCTGCGCGTGCGCGGGCGCTGCTGCACGGGGCTTGCGGGCCTCGGGGTTGCGCAGCTCCTCGGTTCGCTCGGCAATCTCCTCGGCGCTAAAGCCGACTTCGGCCATGGCGTCCTCGATGGGCAGGCGGCGCACGATATAGCAGTGGTGCACCTTCTGGTTGCGTGCGAAATCCTCGGGGATGGTCTGCGCCGTAATGTCCTGTAGCACGACGCCCGCGCGTGCGAGCTTGCGCGCCTCGGGGCGGAAGCCGCGCAGGTTGCAGCTAAAGATGGCGTGCCCGCCCTGTGCGAGCAGGCGCGATACGCCGGCCAAAAGCTCAACATGGTCGCGCTGGACATCCCAGGTACGGCGGCCCATCTTGGACGAGTTCGAAAACGTGGGCGGGTCGACAAAGATCAGGTCCCAGCGGTTGCGCGTCTGGCGCTGGTCGCGAATCCAGGCGAGCACGTCGTCGCGCACAAAGTGATGCTGCGGACCCACAAAGCCGTTCTGGCGCATGTTGCGCTCGGCCCAGTCCAGGTAGGTGTTGGAAAGGTCGACCGTTACGGTCTCCTCGACGCCTCCGTCTGCCGCATAGCAGGTGGCGGTGCCGGTGTAGGCGAACAGGTTGAGGAAGCGGCGCGCCTGCTTGGCGTGCTCGCGCACCAGGTTGCGGGTGACGCGGTGGTCCAGGAAGATGCCTACATCCAGGTAGTCGTCAAAGTTGACGGCAAAGGTAAGGCCGCCCTCTTCGATAAGCGGCAGGCGACGGCGCGCGATGTTGGCGCGCTCTCCCGAGCCGCCCTTGCCAGCGCCCTGCTTGCCGTACTGCGAGCCGCCGCGCGAACGCATGCGGGCCTTGGCGTGCACGTGCTCGGCCGGAACATCCAGGATGCGCGGCGCGATGGCCAAGATGTCGAGCATGCGGGCCTGGGCCAGCGCGGGGTCGATGGTCTTGGGCGCGGCGTATTCGGCGATGACGAGCCAGCGGCCCGGCGTCTGCGGGCAACCCTCGTACAGATCGATGGCGGCGGAGTAGTCGGGCAGGTCGGCATCGTAGACGCGGTAGCAGCTCACTCCCTCGCGCTTCGCCCACTTGCGACGCAGGCGGGCGTTCTTGCGCAGGCGGTTGGCGAACTGCTCCGACTCGGGGATGAGCACGGGCAGCGGCTTGCCGTCGCCTAGGTCGAGCGTGGCGGCGGGCTCGGGCATGGGGGCGTCGGCGGCTTCGTCTTGGGCATTTGCGGTCTGCTCCTCGGCATCTGCGTTGGTCGCAGCCTCAAATGCCGCGGCGGCGTGGTCGAGCGAAGGCCAGACTTCGACGGTCGCCTCCTCGTTATTGGGCATGACGGCGATGGAGCGCGCGGGCTCGGCATGGAGCGCGCGCTCCATAAGTCCGTCGCGGGTGAGCGCGGCGACCGGTGCGGCGGTAAGCTCGGGCGCGCGGTGCAGCTCGCCGACCAGCGTCATGGCGTCGTGCATGAGCGAAAGCGGGGTCTCGGTCGTATCCGCGACCACGGCGGCACCGGCGACGGCGCCCGCGTGGTCCAGTACGGTGGCGGACTTGGCGGCGCAAAAATCGACAAAGCGCTTGTAGCCGGCACACTTAACCATGCGCTCAGCGGTCTTGCGTGCGGCGGGGTCAACATCTACGGCAACGATGCGCGCCTGGCGCTCGCGTGCTTCCGTCTCGCGCTCGCGCGCCTCGGCACGCAGCCGCTCCCACAGGTCGGCATCATGCAGCTGCCAGCCCTCAAAGCCCCAGCGCTCGCGGGCGGCGCCCGGAGCGCGGTCGGTCAGAATATTCACTGCCTCCAGCAGCAGGCCGCCGCCGGCGCACGAGGCGTCGATCAACGTGGGCAGAGCCTCGTTCTCGTAGTCATCGGCCGTCAGCTCGCGCTCGCACAGTGCGGTCCAGCCGATCTGCGCCAACACCAGGGCGGCGTAGTCGGGGCGTAGCACGTGCACGTCCTCGCCGGCGCGGGTCGCCGCGGGCGGCAGACGCTTGAACAGCGGGTCGCCTGAAAGGTCCAGGCTGATGCTCGCGCGACGTTGGCGCAGCGAAAGCAGCAGATGAACGTCGGGATCGGCGGCATCGACGTCGGCGCGGCGACCCGTGGCCTCGGCCAGGCGGTCGCACAGCGCGTCCTTGGCGCGCAAAGCCGAGAAGCGCGTGTTGCGCAGCTGCTCGGTCACGCCGCGGGCGGTGATGGCGATGGTGGCGCCGGGGCGGACGATGCTCTCCCAGGCGATGTCGTAAACGCCATCGTACAGCTTATCGGCGTCCTGCGCCTCAAAACGTCCAAGCACCACAAATACGCGGCTGGCCAGGCGCGACCACAGACAGGCGCGGTAGCCTTCTTCGAGCTCGCCCTCAAACGTAGCGCGGCCCTTCAGGCGGCGGACATGC
Organism: uncultured Collinsella sp.; assembly: GCA_902494465.1. Taxonomy (GTDB): domain Bacteria; phylum Actinomycetota; class Coriobacteriia; order Coriobacteriales; family Coriobacteriaceae; genus Collinsella. Next base: position 10,838 of record CABUTH010000016.1, on the reverse strand, counting down.
GAAAGTCCGAGCCGTTTAAGCTCGTCGGCGAGTGCGGACTCAAAGCCCTCGGGGCAGCTTGCATAAAATTCCATGGGTGACCTCTCTGATTGCGTCGCTCCATTATATGATGGATGCTTCGTTTGCCCTTATCCTCGAAAGGAACCCATATGATTGATGCGTGCTCCTTGATTCCCATTTTCATTGCAACAGCCTCAGGACTCGGGGCCTCGCACAGGCTCCCGCCGCCTTACGGAACTGAAAGCTGGGCGTAGGGCAAATCCATGGCACGTGACCTGCGATTGCTCGGCCATAGATGGCGTAATCGAGGCTAGGGGAGAGCATCATGCGCAAGGGAAACGAGAGCTGGTTCTGGCACGCGAACGACATGGTGGTGGCGGGCGACATGAACCTCGTGGTCCGCGTCCTGTGGGCCGCGCTCATCGTAGGCATCGGCGTCGCGACGATGGCCACGCTCTGGATCGTTACGAGGTAGCGCGCCACGAACGGATGACGAGGCACGCGGCGCATGCCACGCTGGCGGAACCCTAGCCTCGCTGCTGGACAATCTGTTCGATGAGCTTCGCGACGGAGTCCTCGGCTGCGTCCCCGATCAGGTGATGGGCCGCGGCCTTCGCCTCTGGCATCGCGCCCGCGACTGCGTAGGAGTTCGGCACCTTTTCGAGGAGCGTCACGTCGTTTTCCGAGTCTCCGATAAAAGCGACCTCGTCCAGCGTGACCCCAAGGCTGCCGAGAAGCGCGTCGAGTCCGTTTACCTTGCTCCAGCCAGCCGGAACAACATCGAGGAAGAATGGGACGGGCGAGGGGAAATCAAGCTCTGGGCAGGCTTCCTTGCATCGACTCCGAACGACTTCCGTCGGGGCGGAGCTGACGTTGACGAAGATGCCGGCGGTGATGACGTCACGGTTCGTGGGCACGTCTCCGAGCGCCATGTCTCTTCCGGAGTCCTTAACGATTTCCAGGGCGAATTCGTCGCCAGGCTCGACGGCGCAGAGGAACTGCTCGCAGCGTTTGCCTGTCTCATCGACATCGGCGACTAGCCAGAGTGACGTCCCCGCGTAGGGGCGTACGGCGCTATCGAGCTTGACGAGGGCCTCCGTCGAGAGCGTCTTTTTGAACACGAGTTCGCCGCTGGAGAAGACCTTCTTTCCGTTGGCCATGATGCCGGTCGAGAAACAGCGCGTGTCGCCGTCAAAGGCATCGGCCAGGTCGGCGTAGTCGCGGCCGCTTGCGGGGCCGAACGCGATGCCCGCATCAAGCGCCGAAAGAATCGCGCTGTGCGTGCGCTCCGATACGACCCTTGAGCCAAACGGCAGCAGGGTCCCGTCCATGTCTGCGAGGATGAGCTTTATCAAGGGGTCCTCCCGTTTCGGTCTGGGCGTCGGTGCGCCGGTGTGCGTCGTCCTAGCTGTATTGCCTGTCTCCCAAGAGATTCTTCGAGATGATCCTGTTAAACTCTACCGGGTCATCCCAGCAAGAGGTCAGGAAGAGGAACAGCAGCTCGATGACGAAGTTGATCGAGCTGTGCGAGAAGGCGACCTCGGTTCCGGTGATGGCCTGATCTCGCGAGATGGCTCGGATGATATACGTGGCACGCTTCGCGAGCGGCGTATCTGGGTTGTCTGTGATCATGATGATGGGGGTGTTCGAATCCTCGGCAGAGTCGAATATGTTGACGAGGCGCTTCGAGTATCCGGACGTCGAAATGACGAGCAGGATGTCATTCTCCTTGAGGCTGGTTGCGGCGGAGACCATGGCATCGGTGGTACTGGGGCAAAACGCCCTGACTCCAACCTGTGAGAGCTTGAACGCCGCGTTTACGCCCATGCTAATCGAGTTGCCGACGCCCGCAATCAGGACGAGGTTGGCGTTGTGGAGCAGATTGACGACTGCCGAAAAGTCATCGGAGTCAATGAGCGAGGCGGTTTGGGAGAGCTCCTTGACCTTGTGAGACAGGACGTACTTAATGGAGCCCTCGACGTCGTCCAGAGTAACCTTGCCGCCCGTGGCCTTTTCCTCGCCGGAGGCCCTGCTGATGGATATGCCGAGCGCCAGACGCATGTCCGAATAGGTTCGGTAGTCAAGCGTCCTTGCGAACCTCGAAACAGACGCCGGTGACGTACCGGTTTCTGCGGCGAGTTCGCGGACGGTCATCGTTGCGACGTCCGACGGGTGGTCGAGCACATACGTTGCGATTGCCTTCTCCGAGGGGAATAGGCTGCTCATGACTGCGCAGATGTGGCTGAGCACATCCCCTGTCTTATCCATGGTTACTCCTTGGCCCTAGTTTGCTTTGTATCTTAGGTCAAGAGAGGTGAAAATAAAGCAAAATGTTTCATAAGCGGTGAAATAGCGTTTCACCGCTGATTTCCTACCGTTCGCGGTAAATCGGTGCTTCCCCGGCGCAATCTCATCTTGAGCTGCTATCTTATGAGCCGTGAAACAACGGCACGAAAACGATGAAACAACAGAACATTGTTCCAACGCCTCACAACTTCGTTTCACGCTAGATGGCGAATCACTTCGAAGCCCAGACAGGCACCCGGCGAGCAAGAAGGGAGAAGCACGATGCACAACGCCAGGACAAACGCAAGCATGACTTCGCTGTTCTTCGCGAACGTCCTCTACTGGGTCTGCGCGGGCGTGTACTCGCCGTTCCTCTCCGCTCACTACACGAGCCTCGGCCTCAGTGCGGCCCAGACCGGCATCCTCCTCGCGGCGACCCCGGTGTGTGCGCTCGCCATCCAGCCGCTCTGGTCGACGATCGCCGACAAGCTCGGGCGCCGCCGCGCGGTCATCGTGATCCTCTGCCTTGCGGCGGCGGTACTCGCTCCGCTGTATTACCTGGCGTCGACGTTCGTCCCGGTCCTTCTCGTAACCTTTGCGTTCTCGGCGTTTTTCTCGGGGCTCCTGCCCCTGAGCGACTCCCTCGTCATCGAGCTCGCGGATCGCTCTGGCCTGGACTTTTCTCGCATACGTATGGGTGGCACCATCGGCTACGCCATCGTCGTCCTGATCGTCGGTCGGCTGCTCGACATGGCTCCTCAAATCCAGTTCGCGGTGGTCTCTGCCGCGCTGGTGGTCTTCGCGGCTCACATGTGGCGCCTCCCCGAGGCGGGAATTCGCGCCAATGCCGCGGACGATCCCAAGGTCTCCCACGGAAAGGGCCTCCTCTCGCTGTTCACCAGCAATGAGATCGCCTTCGTCTTGGTCTTCGCCTTCATCAGTTCGGCCGCGATTGGCTTCATCGGGGCGTTCTTGGGCCGCTACGCGGTCGAGCTTGGCGAGGGTCAGAACCTCGTGGGCGTCCTGAGTGCGGTCTCCGCTGCGAGCGAGATCCCCATCCTGCTCGTTTCCTCCAAGCTGGTCAGGCGCTTCGGCGAGATGAACCTCCTGATCTTTTCCTGCTTCATGGCGGCGCTCAGGCTCGTGCTCGTGGGCACCGGCATCGTCCCGGTCATGATCTGCGGCCAGCTGCTGCAGAGCGTGAGTTACATGACCGTCTACTACTCCTGCGTTACCTACATTGCCAACCACACTTACGAGGATTGTCGCGCTCGAGGTCAGAGCGCCTTCGCGATGGTTCAGAGCGGTCTGTCCGTCGTGGTTGCGAACCTGTTTGGCGGTTGGGCGTGCGACGCGCTCGGCACGCACGCGGGTTTTCTGGCCTTCGCCCTCGCTTCAACGATTGCTGCGGTCGTTGCTCTTGTGGCGTACGTACTGTGGCGTCGAAGCGCAGCGCCACAGCCTGAGGGCCAGTCGGCCGCATAGGCTCCACCGCGTTTTGCAAGCGCCTGCCTGCCTTGCGCTTCTCTTCGTGTTCAACCAGCTGACGAGCTGAGAACTGTCCAATCCAATGGTTATCCAAGTGAAAGGAAGACAAAGATGTCTCTCATCAAGGTCAACGAGCTTCTTCAACATGCGACCGAGCACCACTATGGCGTGCCCGCGATCAACGTCATCAACACGGAGACCATCCGTTATGCGATCCAGGCCGCCGAGGATGAGCACATGCCTATCATCATCCAGTACTGGCCCGGCTTCGAGGACCACTGTGCCCTCGACATCATCGCCTTCGCCGCCCGCTATTACGCCGAGCGCGCGAGCGTGCCCGTCGCCGTCCACCAGGATCACTCCGCTGGTTACGAGATCGCCGTCAAGGGCGTCAAGGCCGGTTTCCCCTCCGTCATGGTCGACGGCTCCTCGCTTCCCTATGAGGAGAACTTCCAGCTCACGAAGGACGTCGTCCAGGTCGCCAAGATCTTCGACGTTGACATCGAGGCCGAGCTCGGCCACGTCGGCAACGGTTCCGACGCCAACGACTTCGTGAACAGCGACCACTATACCGACCCGAACCTCGCCGAGGAGTTCGTCGAGGGCACCGGCTGCGGTTCGCTCGCTATCGCCGTTGGCAACGCCCACGGCCCCTACGTCAAGGTCCCGAACCTCGACATGGAGCGCATCAAGGCCTGCAGGGAGGCCGTCAGCGTCCCCCTCGTCATGCACGGATGCTCCGACATCCCCGACGAGCAGCTCCAGGAGGCCGTGAACCTCGGCATGAGCAAGTTCAACATCGCCACGGAGTACTTCCGCTCCATGTACCGCGCCTTCGAGAAAGACATCAACTCCGGCAAGAACGACGGCAACGGCGTTGGCCTCCTGATGGACGCCGCCCCTGACATGCGCGCGTTCGTCGCCAGCAAGATCCAGCTTCTGAACCCTAACCACTATTCGCTCTAGGAGAGACTCGATGAAGAAAGTTCTTGTCGCGTCGCACGGCCACCTCGCAAGCGGAATCAGGAGCTCGATCGAGATCCTGACCGGCATGGCGGACATGGTGGAAGCAGTTGACTGCTACGTGGACGACTCCGATTTCACCCCTCGCATCCAGGCCTTTATTGACTCGGTGGACCCTGAGGACGAGGCCGTCATCTTCACCGACATCTACGGTGGCTCCGTCTTCCAGAAGGTCGTCCTCATGGAGCCGGAGAAGCGCGGGATCGTCCACGTCACCGGTATGAACCTCGGCCTCGTGATCGAGACGCTCCTCGGCGCCGAGCCGGTCACGGCAGATTCGATCAAGCAGAGCGTCGAGTTGGCGAGGGCGACGATGCAGGTCGTCGAGCCTCCGAGCAAGGCCGCGGACAATGAGGGGTCCGACGGAGACTTCTTCGATTAGAGAGCACTAACAAGCAGGGAGAGAGGAAACAATGATTGTTCAGGTTCGAGTCGATGACCGTCTGATTCACGGACAGGTCGCCCTGGTGTGGACCAAGGAGCTCAACACCACCAGGATCATCGTCGCCAACAAGCACGCCGTGGAGAGCGATGCCCTTCGCATGACGCTTTCCATGGGTACGCCGGCGGGCCAGAAGCTCCTCGTCAAGGATGTTCCGGATGCTTGCCGCATCGCGAACGATCCGCGTGCGGACTCCATGCGCATCTTCGCGCTCACCAACTGCGTGCGTGACGTGCTTGAGCTCGTTAAAGGCGCACCGGGCAAGATCGAGGGCGTGAACGTTGCCAATGTCGGCCGCTTCGACAAGTCCGATCCGGATAGCAAGGTCGCCCTCAACTCCACGATCATGCTCAACCCGGATGAGCTCGAGGCCGCGAAGGAGCTTTGCGAGCAGGGTATTCCGGTTTTCCATCAGCTTATCCCGTCCAATCCCAAGACTCCTCTCAAGAGTCTGATTGAGGCGGCGGGGAAATAAGGGGATTTGGCCAAGCGGCCAAATGAAATGAAAGAAAGGAAGTCAGATGATTGGGTTAGCAATAATGGCCTGGTTGACCGTGCTGATTTGCTACGGCGGCAACTGGGTTCTCGGTCAGTGCATGATCGAGCGTCCTCTCGTGGTAGGTCTCGTTGCGGGCCTCCTGATGGGCGACGTCAAGACCGGTGTCATCATCGGTGCCTCTCTCGAGGCGATCTTCATGGGCGCGGTTAACATCGGTGGCGCCATCTCCGCCGAGCCCGTTACCGCGACCGCCCTCGCCGTCGCCTTCACCGTTGGTGCCGGCATCGACCAAGGCGCCGCCATCACGCTGGCCGTTCCCGTTGGCGTCGTCACCGCGTTCCTCTCGATCTTCATGAACAACGTGTTCCTCGCGTTCTTCGCCGCCACCTTTGACAAGATGGCCGCCGAGGGCAACGAGAAGGGCCTCGCGCTTCAGCACTTCGTTCTCTGGTTCGTTAAGTACGCCGCCTTTGGCCTCATCGCCTTCCTCGGCGTTTACCTTGGCGCTGAGCCCGTTGCCGCCATCGTCAACCAGATTCCGGCCAATGTCATGAGCGGCCTCAACGCCGTGGGCGCCCTCCTGCCCGCCGTTGGTATGGCGCTCCTGCTCCAGATGCTGTGGAGCACCGAGCTCAGCATCTACTTCTTCCTGGGCTTCACGCTCTTCCAGTACCTCGGCCTCCCGATGATCGCCATCGCGGTTCTCGGCGTCATCATCGCGGTTGCCTCCGCCCTCCGCGACAAGGAGATTTTCGATCTCACCAAGAAGGGCTTGGCCACCCAGGCCGTTTCCAGCGACTCTGTAACCAGCGACGAGGAGGATTTCTTCGCATGAGCAACCTGACCAAGAATGTGAGCCCTGAAGACAAGAAGATGCTCAACAGCATTTTCCTGCGCTCCTTCTCCGTGTTCGCCTCCTGCGCTGGCGGTTCCGTCAAGGCTGGCGCCGACGGCTGGCTGTACTCCGTCCAGCCCGCGCTTAACCGCTACTACGCCGATGACCCCGAGGCCCGTGCCGAAGCCATGAAGCGTCACACGACTTGGTACAACATTACCCAGAACGTCGGCACGTTCGCCATGGGCCTCGTCGCCTCCATGGAGAGGGAGAACTCGCAGCACGAAGACTTCGACACCGAGTCCATCGACGGCATCAAGGTTTCCCTGATGGGCCCGATGTCCGGTATCGGTGACGCAATCTTCTGGGGCGTCCTGCGTGTCATCGCCGCCGGCATTGGCATCAACCTCGCCATGAGCGGCTCGCCCCTCGGCGCGATCATGTTCCTGCTGATCTACAACATCCCGTCGATCCTCTGCCGATACTTCATGACCTACCTCGGCTTCAGTATGGGCACCAACTTCATCTCCGAGATGTACGAGGGTGGTCTCATGAAGCTCATCACCAAGGCGACCTCCACGGTTGGCCTCGTGATGATCGGTGCCATGACTGCGGCGAACGTCCAATTCAACACGATCCTGTCCATTCCGGTTCAGGACTCTGACCCCGTCATGATCCAGACCTACCTCGACTCGATCTTCAAGGGCATCGTGCCCCTGGGGCTTACGCTCGTCGTCCTCTGGCTCCTGCGCAAGAAGAACGTGAACGTCAACATCATCCTGGTCGGCATCATGGTTCTGGCGCTCGTCCTCGGCCTCGTGGGCATCGTGTAAGGCGGTTTCCGGATCATCCGAAGCCTGTTCAAGGCAATTCCCGGCGGCACGCGATCGAGGACATTCGACGCGTGCCGCCCCATTAGAAGGAGAGAATATGCGCTACACGCACCTCAAGAACTCCGATGTCGACGTCTCCCAGCTCGCTGTGGGCACCTGGGCGATCGGCGGCGACTCCTTTGGTGAGAACGATGACGCCGCCAGCATGTCCGCCATCCGCACCATGCTCGATCACGGCGTCAACATCATCGACACCGCGCCGTGCTATGGCAACGGCACGTCCGAGAAGGTCGTCGGCAACGCGCTCAGGGGCGTCGACAGAGAGAGCTACCTGCTCTCGACCAAGGTTGGCCTGATCACCAGCGCCGCCGGCTATGACCGCGACTCCTCGTTCAAGAACATCATGAGGGAGGTCGAGAGCTCGCTGCGCAACCTCCGCACCGACTACATCGACTTCTACTTCGTGCACTGGCCCGACGCTAAGACTCCGTTCTCCGAGACGATGTGCGCCCTCCAGCTCCTCAAGGAGCAGGGCAAGATTCGCCACATCGGCGTCTCCAACTTCACGACCGAGATGATCGAGGAGTGCGAGAAGGTCGCTCAGATTGACGTCCAGCAGCCGCCCTACTCTATGGTTGACCGCTCCTCCGAGGACCTCATCAAGTGGGGCTACGAGCGTGGCATCGACTCCTTCACCTATGGCTCCCTTGGCGCGGGCATCCTGTCGGGCAAGTTCCGCGAGCTGCCGAAGTTCGAGGAGGGCGATGTTCGCGGCGGCTTCTACGACTACTTCCAGGAGCCCAAGTTCTCGCGCGTCCAGGAGCTGCTCAAGGTCATGGACGAGATCGCCGAGGCTCATGACAAGCCCGTGGCACAGGTCGCCGTGAACTGGAGCACCCAGAAGGAGTACGTGGGCACCGCGCTCGTTGGCGTGCGCACGGACGCCCACGCGATTCAGAACTGCGAGACGTTCGAGTGGGAGCTTTCCGCCGATGAGATGGCCAAGCTTGACGCTAAGCTTGACGAGCTGAAGATCGGCTAGCCATGGGCACCGAGGAGAGGAAGTACCCCACTTCCGAGCTTGAAGTGCTTGAGCGTGGATCTAGGGAGGTCGTGGAGCCCAACGGGCTGAAGCTCCTGCTGAAGCCCGTGCCGGGAGACGAGCGCGAGCACGTGCTCGATCCGCGCGTCTATGCGCGCGCCCACGCGAAGCTCGCTGCTGGTCCGGCGCCGGCGGGTCCGGTGGACGTGATCGCGTGGCGTTCCGCTCCCAACAAGGAGACCCATGTCGTGAGGGGCTCGAACGTCGCCAAGAAGACCGTCGTCATGAATTTTGGCGACAGGGGCATTCCCCTGCACATCTTCACGCCCGAGAGCCACGAGAGCGGTTCTGCCGCGCTCGTGTTCATCCATGGCGGCGGCTTTATGGTGGGCAACATCGGCCAGTACGAGAACTGCCTGCGCGACATCGCGGAGCGAACGGGCTGCGTCGCGATCTACCCGGAGTACCGCCTGTCTCCCGAGACGATGTTCCCCGGTGGTGTCGAGGACTGCGTGAAGACGCTCGACTGGCTTGTCGAGCATGCGGATGAGCTGGGTGTCGACGCGACGCGGGTCGCCGTGGCTGGCGACTCCGCGGGCGGAAGCCTGACCAACGCCGTCGTCCTCGACGGGTCCCATGCGGACAGGATCAAGCTCGTGGCCGAGCTGTATCCGCTCGTCGACGGCGGCCCTGTTCCGGAGGAATGGTCCTATGACCTCTATGAGATCGTGAACGACCAGAGGGCCGAGGCTCTGAGCAGGGTGGATCGCATCCGCAATGCCAACGACGACCTGCCGTTGATGTATACCAACGGCAATGCGGAGGAGATGCTCGACCCGAGGGTGTCTGCTCTGTTCGCGGAGGACGTGAGCGCGTTCCCCCGCACGGTCATCATCTCTTCCGAGTATGACTACCTGCGCTATCAGGACGAGCTGTTTGCGAAGAGGCTGCAGGATGCGGGCGTTGACGTCACCGCGATTCGCTATCGCGGCTGCGACCACGGCTTCTTCGAGATGTACGGCGTGATGCCTCAGGCTGAGGACGTCTGCCGCGTCATCTCCGAGGAGCTTGCGAAGATCTAGGGGCTCGTCGCGGCGGCCTCCTGGACGAGTGGCGGTCCGGCGGGATGCTAGGTGCGTCCCGCCGGACCTTTGCGTTGGGGGCGCGTGTGGGGTTTGCCTCGGCGGTGCCGGATTGACTGGGAGACGCGTTTACCGCCGATCTTCCAAGCGAGCCCAGCAAGCAAACCGCGAGCTGAGCCCCAAAGGCATCGACAAGGGCGTGGGTGTGACGTGAGCGCTGGAGTATCTGGGCCGCGCTGGCAACGCACGCACCTTTGGCTTTGGCGATTCGGGCAACGACCTGGGCATGCTCGTCGCCGTCGAGACGGCCGTGGCCATGGGCAACGCCGTGCCCGAGGTCAAGGCGGTCGCCGACTACGTGACCGACGATGTCGCGCACGACGGCAGCGTCACAGCGATGCGCCACTTTGGGTTGATCTAGCGGGAACCCCCAATTACCGTTCACCCGCGGCGGGCGGCTCAAATCAGCCCGCCCTGCAAAATCGTTTTGTCGCTGGAGGGTGTGCTCAAAAACGCTAAAGCGTTTATACCGTTCACCGAGAAGATAAAAACCCGCAGCTCACGCCTTGATAAACATAGGTAAAGTGTTTAGCAGTTCAACGTCCATATGCAGACGAAAGGAATCAGGCAGATGGCAATCAAGGTGTTCGCTGACGGTGCAAACCTCGAGGGCATGCTCGACATGTACGAGAACGGCAACGTTCAGGGTTTCACGACCAACCCGTCCCTTATGAAGAAGGGCGGCGTGACGGATTACCGCGCGTTTGCCAAGGAGGTCCTGGCCCACATCACCGATGTGTCCGTGTCGTTTGAGGTCTTTGCCGACGACGTCGAGACCATGGAGGTCGAGGCGCGCGAGATCGTCACCTGGGCCGAGAACGTCTACGTCAAGATTCCGTGCGTGACTACCAAGGGCGAGTCCACCGCCGAGCTGGTCCGCAAGCTTTCGGCCGACGGCATCAAGGTCAACGTCACTACCATCTTTACGCCTACGCAGGTCGATGAGATGGTCGAGGCCGTTGACGCCGAGACGCCGTCCATCATCTCGCTCTTTGCCGGCCGCATTGCCGATACCGGCGTCGACCCCATTCCGTTTGTGACGGAGTCGGTCAAGAAGGCCGCCGCCAAGCCCAATTGCGAGGTCCTGTGGGCGTCCACGCGCGAGCTCATCAACATCTACCAAGCCGAAGCCTGCGGTTGCCAGATCATCACGGTGCCCAACAGCATCCTGGCCAAGCGCAAGAACATCGGCCGTGATCCGTACGAGGTCTCGCTCGATACCGTGCGCGGTTTTGCCAAGGATATTGC
>CABUTH010000015.1 GCA_902494465.1 uncultured Collinsella sp. | reverse complement strand
TCCTTTCCGGCGCGTCCTCGGACATGAAAGAACCTCCGCCGCACGAAGTGCGCAGCGGAGGTTCTTTCATGTCCGAGGACGCGCCGGAAAGGAAGGTCGCCCTCGGGCCGGACAGTTAAGACGGCTTACGCGACGGTGTAAACCCAGTTGTGCTTATCCTCGACAGCACCAGACTGAATGCCCGTCAGGGTCTCGCGGAGCTTCTTCATCACAGGACCGATCTCGGTGTAGCCAGCCGGGAAGGTCACGGTCTCGTCGGCGCCATAGACCTTGTTGTCAATCTCGCCCACCGGGGAGATGACGGCAGCGGTGCCACACAGGCCGCACTCGACAAAGGTACCGGCCTTGACCTCGGCCCACTCGACGGGACGCTGGTCAACGGTCATGCCCAGGTCCTGAGCAACCTGAACGAGCGAACGACGGGTGATAGAGGGCAGGATGGAGTCGGTGTGCGACTGCGGAACGACGAGCGTGCCGTCCTCCTTCACGAACAGGACGTTGGCGCCACCGGTCTCCTCGACATAGGTGCGGGACTCGGAGTCGAGATACAGGTTCTCGGCATAGCCCTCGCGATGGGCCTCCATCGTGGGCTTAAGGGACATGGCGTAGTTCAGGCCGGCCTTGATGTTGCCGGTGCCGTGCGGTGCGGCACGGTCATACTCGGAAACGCGCAGCTTGACGGGCTTGAGGCCACCCTTAAAGTACGGACCGACCGGGGTCACGAGGATGCGGAACGTGTACTCAGGAGCGGGAGCCACGCCGATCACGTCACCGGAACCGATCATAAACGGACGCACGTACAGGGTCGCGCCGGAGCCGAAGGGCGGAACCCAGGCGGCGTTGGCAGAGACGACCTGCTTGACGGCCTCAACGAACTTGTCCTTGGGGAACGGGGGCATCTCGAGGCGCTGGGCAGAGTTATACATGCGCTCGGCGTTCATGTCGGGACGGAAGCAGACGATGCTGCCGTCCTCGGCGGTGTAGGCCTTCAGGCCCTCAAAGACCTCCTGGCAGTAATGGAAGATGCCGCCGCACTCGGAGACATGCAGGGTGTGGTCGGTGGTCAGGCCGCCCTCGTCCCACTCGCCATCCTTCCAATGAGCCTCGTAGCTGTAATCGGTCTTCATGTAGCCAAAGCCGAGGCTACCCCAATCGATATCCTTCTTCTCGACAGTCATATGTCGCTCCTTACATACACAGTTGCAAACTCGCGAACCCGCACGCAAGGACCGAGGCCGACCGCGTCGCAACGTCGCACGCCCGGAGCGTAGAACCGGACGGGACACGCGAACGGCATCAAAGCCGATGGCACGTCGATTCGCATGCACGAGATTGTACTCCCCGTACGCGTCTGATAAAACGCTTTTCTTTAACTAAGTAAAGTATTTTCACTTGACCGAAACTAAAGAGGCCCGCCACCGTAAGCGGTGACGGGCCTCAACTGGACGGTTTACGCGCTGGCTCGAGCTACGCGTTCTTTTTGCCCAGCTTAGCCTTAACCAGACCGACCACGGTCGGGATGATCGACACGGCAACGATGCCGACGATCAGCAGCTCAAAGTGCTCCTGCACAAAGGGGATGCCGCCAAAGAAGTAGCCCAGCAGTGTAAAGAGCGTCGACCAGGTAATGCCGCCCAACACGTTAAAGATGACAAAATTGCGCCAGTGCATGCCGCCCATGCCGGCGATAAAGGGCACAAAGGTGCGGATAAACGGGAAGAAGCGACCCAGGAAGATGGCCAGGTGACCCCACTTGTCCAAGAAATCCTCAGACTTTTTGATGCGCTCGGGCGTCATGGCCTTGACCTTGCCCGAAGCGATAATCTTTTTGCCAAAGAAGTGACCGATCATAAAGTTGCACTGGTCACCCAGGATGGCAGCAGCCCATGCGACGGCCAGCAGAGCCACGATGTTAAAGCCACCGTTGTGGGCAAAGAAGCCCGAAGCAAACAGCAGCGAATCGCCGGGAAGGAACGGGAAGAACACCACGCCCGTCTCGATAAAGATAATCAGGAACACGCAGCCGTAGGCCATAAGCGGGCCGGCGGCGATCCAGCTGGCAATCGCGGTGCGCGGGTCTTTGAGCAGCTCGGCGATAAAATTGATGAAACCCATGAAGTAAAACCTCTCAGTTGTGGGCGCGGATACGTCCAAGTTGACCAGTATACGGTTGCGGCGCCCCCTCGTGCGCAACCCCACAAAAGCATGACTCCATTACCAGCAAGTTTGCATAACTGACACCTGTTGCGCAATGCCGCCAAGATTGTCCTTCCTAATCCCTAGCGAATCGCTATACTTTATTGAATCGCATTGCCATGGCGCAAAGGGAGGGCGGCCGGTGAGCTTTATCAATACCATTCGCGAGGACATCAAGACCGTCCAAGCGCAGGATCCCGCCGCGCAAAACGGTCTAGTCATCTTCCTTTCCTATCCTGGCCTGCACGCCAAGTGGAACCACGTGCCCGAGCATTGGCTCTGGGAGCACGGTCATCGCTCGCTCGCCCGCGTGCTCTCGCAAATCACCCGTCACATCACCGGCGTCGAGATTCATCCCGCCGCACAGATCGGCAAACATTTCTTTATCGACCACGCCATGGGCGTCGTCATCGGCGAGACCACCATTGTGGGTGACAACTGCGTGCTCTACCAGGGCGTCACGCTCGGCGGTACCGGCAACGAGACCGGCAAGCGCCACCCCACCCTAGGCAACAACGTCACCGTGGGCACGGGCGCCAAGGTGCTCGGCAACATCCGCATCGGCAACAACGTCAAGATCGGCGGCAACTCGGTCGTCGTCAAGGACGTGCCCGACAACTGCACCGTCGTGGGCGTACCGGGACGCATTATCAAGCGCAACGGCTGCCGCGTGTTCGAGGAAAACTTCGACGCCAAGCAGCATCGCGAGTACATGCCCGATGACGCCGCCGAGCAGAGCGCCCTCAACCGCCAGGGCATCACCGAGAATGCCCGCCGCGTCAAGGAACTCGAGCGAGAGGTGGCCGAGCTCAAGGCCCTCGTCGCCAAGCTCGCGGACGAGCGCTAGGAACGCAAGCGGCACAAAACGACATCGGCATCAACGCAAGAAGGCGCGCCAGGGAATCCATCCCCGGCGCGCCTTTCTTTTTGATGTGACATGCGGGACTGTCCCTTTGTCACATTATGCGAACTGACTCAGATAGAGGTCGGCGTAGGCACCCTCGGCAGCCAGCAGCTCCTTATGCGTGCCCTGCTCGATAATGTTGCCGTGGTCCATGACCAAGATCAGGTCGGCGTCCACGATCGTCGACAGGCGATGCGCGATCACAAAGCTCGTGCGCCCGCGCATAAGCGCGTCCATGGCACGGCCGATGGCAAGCTCGGTACGCGTGTCCACGCTTGAGGTCGCCTCGTCCAGGATGAGAATCGCTGGGTTGTTGAGCAGCACACGTGCGATGGTCAGCAGCTGACGCTGGCCCTGGCTGATGCTTTCGGCATCGTTGGCCACGCGCGTGTCGTAGCCCTGCGGCATGGTACGTACAAAGAAGTCGACCTGCGCGGCGCGTGCGGCCGCCACGATCTCATCGTGCGTCGCCTCGGGGCAGCCGTAGGCGATGTTCTCGGCAATCGTGCCGTCGAACAGCCAGGCGTCTTGCAGCACCATGCCAAACTGCTGACGCAGCTCGCCGCGATCCATGCGGCTCGTATCCACACCGTCGAGCGTAATGCGGCCGCCGTCGATCTCGTAAAAGCGCATGAGCAGGTTGATGAGCGTCGTCTTGCCTGCGCCCGTGGTTCCCACCACGGCAATCTTCTGGCCCGGCTCGGCGGTAAACGACACGTCGCGCATAAGCGGCTTGTCGGGCGAATAACCAAAGCGCACGTGCTCAAAGGAGACGCGACCCTCAATGCGACCCGGCAGCTTGGCGGCCTCGCCCGGCAGCGGATCGGCCTCCATCTCGGGCTCATCGAGCAGATCGAACACGCGCTCCGCACTCGCCAGCGCGCTCTGCAGCGAGTTGAAAGTGAACGACAGCTGCGTCATGGGTTCGGACGCCTCGTAGATAAACTGGAAGAACGCCTGGAACACGCCGACGGTCATGTGACCGGCGACCAGCATGCTGCAGCCCACGAGCGCGATCACGATCTGCGCCAGGCGACCAATAAAGCGAACCGCGGGTCCGACGGCGTTGATCATAAAGTCGGCCTTGGTGCTCACGCGCGCCAGCTCGCCCGAGGCCTCGTGCACCTCGGCAGAGCTCTGGTGCTCGCGGTTGAATGCGCGAATCACCAGACGACCCGAATAGCCTTCCTCGACCGCGCTCGTGATTTTGGACACCCACTCCTGACGCTCGCCGGTCACGTCATGTGTGCGACGCGAGACCACTTTGGTCATCAGCAGCGACAGCGCCATAAAGAACAAAAAGACGAGCGTGAGCGGCACGCTAAACACGAACATCACGCTCACGGCGCCCACCACGGTACCGATCGACACCAGAAGCTGCAGCAGTCCGCGCTGCATACTCTCGGACATCTTGTCCAAGTCGTTGGTCGCGCGACTGACCACTTCTCCGGGGCGATGCGCGTCAAAGTAGGCGAGCGGCAGACGGTTGAGCTTTTGTGCGATGCGGTTGCGTAGGCGCAGGTTGAGGCGTTCGGCAACGCTCGACATCAAAAAGCTCTGGAGCGCATAGAACGAGGCAGCGGCAGTCCAGATCATAAAGTAGACGAAAATGGTCTTGCCGCAGTTCTCCCAGGTGATGCTGAAAGTGGTGTCGTTGGCAAACGCCACCTGAATGTGGCCCCACAGCTCATCGATCACGCGGGCGCTATATGCCGGCGCAGCGGTGTTAAAGATGACGTAGAACACAATGCTCGCGAACACGATATAGAAGCGCCAATGGTCGCCGGCAGCCTCGCTCCACAGGCGGCGCACCGTCGCCCAGGTATCACGGGGCGTCTCGTCTTCGTCTTCGTCGTCCACGTCGCGCATGCGCTCTGCCTCGGCGCGGGCACGCTCGTCCTCGGCGCGCTCGTTTTCCTCGTAGAGCGCTTGGCGGCGAGCCTCGCGCTCGGCTGCAGCCTTGGCGGCGTCATCCAGCTCGGGTGCCACGGCAGTCGTTTCCTCGACCAGCCCCGCGGCAACGGCATCATCACCGCCGCCCTGCTTCTTAAGCTCCTCGGCCATGCTATTCACCTCCCTTCATTTGCGATTCCGCGATGGCGCGGTACACCTCGCAGGTTTCCATAAGCTCGCCATGCGTGCCCAAGCCCACAACCTCGCCGTCCTTGAGCACAACAATCTGGTCGGCGTGCAGAATCGTCGAGATGCGCTGCGCGATGATGAGCACCGCAGCGTCACGCGTCTCATCTTGCAACGCATGGCGCAGGGCCGCATCGGTCTTAAAGTCCAGGGCCGAAAAACTATCGTCGAAGATATATAGATCGGCATGCTTCATGAGCGCACGGGCGATGGCCAGACGTTGGCGCTGGCCGCCCGAAAAGTTCGTGCCACCCTGCGCCACCGGGGTATCGAGCCCCTGCGGCTGATCGAGCACAAAGGTGCTCTGGGCAACCTGCAGCGCATGAAGCATGTCCGCCTCGGTCGCATCCTCGTTGCCAAAGCGCAGATTGCTTGCCACGGTGCCCGAGAACAGCCATGCTTTTTGCGGCACATAGGCAATGCGCCCGCGAATCTCGCCTTGCGAAAGCTCGCGCAGATCGACGCCGTCCAGGCGAATGACGCCCTTGGTGGCATCGTGGAAGCGCAGCAGAAGCTTTGCCACCGTCGACTTACCCGAACCGGTCGAGCCGACGATCGCAGTCGTCTGACCGCGGCGACAGGCAAAGCTCAGGTCGCACAGCGTGTCCTCGTCGGCATCGTCAAAGCGAAACGACATATGATTGAACACGGCGACCGCATCGGCCCCGTCCTTTGAGTCGGACGCGGCCGCATCAAGCGTACGCTGGCCATCGACGATGCTCGGCTCAATCTCCAGCACTTGCTGTGCACGGCTTAGGCATGCCGCGGCGCGTGGCAGCGTTAGCACCACCATCTGCGCCATCATCACAAAGAACAGGATCAGAAGCGCGTACTCCAGCACCGCCGAGATGCTCGCGATCTGCATGGCGTGGGCGCCCACGCGGTTGCCGCCAACCCACAGCACCGCCACCTCGGCGATATTCATCAAAAAGAAGGTGGAGCTGTCGAGGCCCACAAACAGGTGGTTAACCTTGATGGCGTTGGCGGCGTAATCGCTAAACACCTCGTCCAGGCGCCGCTCCTCATGGCGCTCCTTGTTAAACGCACGGATGACGCGCACGCCCACGATGTTTTCGCGCAGCACCACGTTCATACGGTCGATAAAACTCTGCAGGCGCATAAAAATCGGCGCTGCATTGGCAACCGTAAAGACCGCCGCCACCAGCACAATCGCAACGACTACGCCCAGAAGCGTGCCCATGGCAGGATCGATAAACCAGGCGAAGATGATGCCCGCCACAGCCAAGAACGGCACCGGCAGCACCAGCTGAATGGTCTGCAGAATCGCCTGCTGAATCACGTTGATGTCGTTGAGCGAGCGCGTGATCATCGAGCCCGTGCCAAAGCGCTCAAAGTCGCTGGCGGACAGCTCGAGCGATTTGTCGTACACGGCATTGCGGATGTCGCAGGCCACGTTAGCCGCCAGACGCGCCGAAAGATAGCAGCCCAGCACCGCGCCGCCGCTGGCCATGCCGGTCGCGATGAGCATGTACAGACCGTTGCGCAGGATGTAGTCGACATCGCCCGTGGTAATACCGGTGTTGACCATGTTCGCCAGCATCGTGGGCACCAGCAGCGTGCCGATGTTGTCGATTAGCAGCACCAACAACGTCACCGCGACAAGCCCTCGATATGGCTTTAGAAACCTCATTAACAGTCGCACGACTCCCCCTCACCTTGATTCTCGGCTTGGCTCTCGGCAGCGATATGCTGCTTAAAGGCATCGCACTCCTCGCCGAGCACCTGAGAGAATTTGCCGATCAAGCGCATAATCTCGCGCTGCTCACATGGCTCAAGCGCGCCAAAGGCTCGCTGTTCGGCCTTGAGTGCCGGCAGCGCATAACGCTCGGCAAATCGCCTGCCCTCTTCGGTCAGGCTCACAACCTTGTTCTTACGGCT
Organism: uncultured Collinsella sp.; assembly: GCA_902494465.1. Classification (GTDB taxonomy): domain Bacteria; phylum Actinomycetota; class Coriobacteriia; order Coriobacteriales; family Coriobacteriaceae; genus Collinsella. The sequence goes on along the minus strand of CABUTH010000015.1, from coordinate 12,641 downwards.
GCCTTCGGCAAACTCCAACGTTGCGAAGCCCCGCGCCGTCAAGGTTTTAATTGCAGAGTTGATGGTCTGCTTGCTGTAGAACCATTCGCTTGTCAGACGGCTTACGGCAATACTGCCGCCCGCCGTGCTGGTATCGACGAGCATCCAGTAAGCGCAGTCCGAAAGGCCGCAGGCGCGCGAGAACTCCGAATAGATATGGTCGAGTCCATTGAGCAACCGGTCGAAGTCGACCAGCGTAACCGCACTATTCATCTATCCCACCATTCAATTGTCCGATTTTTGACCAATTTTGTGTCTCTAGATTAGTCCGAGTTTTGACTATCGTCAACAGGCTCTCCGCAAATGCGTGAACTTTTATGGCCTATCGGCAGAAAAAGACCGCCGGCGCGGGGGCGGCGCCAGCGGTCACGTGAAAATCGGGTTTTATTGCCCGTTAGGCGGCGACGGCCTCATAGACCGTAGCGCCCGAGAAGCTGTCATGCAGGCTCTTGCCGGCAATCCACGGCAGCTCGACGACCTCGCAGACCGTGTTGACCAGCTCGGAGCAGTCAGTAAAGTGGCCCTTGTCGTTGAGGGCCTCGCAATCCTGAACACGCCAATAGCCATCGGTGTGCGTGATGTAGTACTCGTGATCGTTGATCGACACGAAAGCGCGCGTCTTGGAACGCAGCAGCTTCAGAAATCCTTCGAAATCGGTCTCGACGACATCTCCAGCCTGGAACATGATGTTACCTCCTGGCCCGGCGCCACCACGGCGCATTGATAAACGTTGGTACTCCTTTAGTAAAACCTTTATCAAAGGTTATGCGTTCGTCATTTAGGCAAGTGGTAAAAAACCGCAGGGTAGACGGGATAAAACGTTTAACCATCCCATTGGTTTGTCACATTCTGAAGGTACTTTTATGCAAACCTACTTCCCCAATTGGAATCTATCCTTTTGGCCGGGCAATTGACCGTCTATCGTTTGAGCCCGACGGGTATGAACGGGGCATCTGCAACGCCATCGCAAGGAGACACCATGGAGACTATCGAAGCACTCATTCACCGCCGCAGCTGCCGCAAATACAGCAATCGTCCCGTCGAGGCTGAAAAGCTTGCACGTATTATCGAAGCCGGCCAATATGCACCGAGCGGCATGGGCCGCCAGCCGGTGACGTTTGTCGCCGTCACCGACCCCGCGACCGTCGAGCGTCTCTCACAGCTCAACGCCCAGGTCATGGACAGCAACAGCGACCCCTTCTATGGCGCCAAGACCGTTGTGGCGGTGCTGGTTGACCGCAGCGTGCCCACACATCTGGAAGACGGCTCGCTCGCCATGGGCAACTTGCTCAACGCCGCCTATGCACTGGGTGTCGATTCGTGCTGGATTCACCGCGCGCATGAGGTCTTTGACTCGCCCGAGGGCCTGGAGCTGCTGGCCAGCTGGGGCCTGCCCGCCGACGGCAGCCTGCGCGGTGTCGGTAACTGCATTCTTGGCTACGCCGAGGACACGCTACCCGAGGCAAAGCCGCGCCGCGACAACATCATCTACGTAAGGTAACCCAGGAGCGTCAGCGGGGGTGGCTAATTTGGGACGGGGCTATTTTAGCTGCCCCACTCGCAACTTATCCCGCCGATGGAGTTGTTGCCGTTTCATTTGCTTGGGCCGTTTCGGCGTCGTCGCCTTGCTTGTCTTCGTCCTTTTGAGCATCGGCGATGGTGGAGGCCGCCGCAACGATGCCGCGCTGGGGCGCGACGCCTGTCTGGGTCTGAGCGCCCTCGACAACTTCTGTGCCTGTATGCGCGAGCTCGGGCGATTTAAACATTGCGTCCAAGTTGGCGCCGCCACCGGCATAGCCAAGCGCAGCGAGTGCGATGACGATCACTGCAACGACGGCCACGATCGGCACATAACGATGCCAACCAGCCGGGTTGAGCCCGCTGCGGCGAGCCGCCCCGCGACTGATGTAACCAAGCGTGCCGTCGTGCTTGAGCTTTGAGCCCACCACGCGTTTGTGGCCCCACAGCGAGGACTCTGCTTGCATTGCCAAGCGGGCGCTTGCCGAAGGATAGCCGTATTTAGTGCGCTTGAACGAGCCATCAAACCCCGAGGCGTGTTTACCCCACGTCACCGATGTTGTGCGTCGGTTGACCGGCGCGGCACTCCGCCTTCTGCGGCTCGGTTTTGAAGTCTCAGCCATATGCCCTCGCACGCCGTAACCGAATCGAAACAATAACGCTTTGGACTGTAGCACACGCGTCGCGCGCGGTCACGGGCGCCTCGCTCAACGGTCATCGTCCTTCAGCAAGCGCCACAGCGTTGTACGGCTTATGCCCAGCACCTCCGCCGCACGGGTTCGGTTGCCGTGGAGATGGTCTACAACCAGATGCGCGATATCTCGCTCGGTATCGGCCAGCGGTCGCAGGATATACAGGTCGCTTTCGAGTGTCGGGGCGCCAAAGGTTGCGGTCTTAATCACGTCCTCTTGGGCGAGCACTTCCTCCGCCACAGCGCGGTCCACCGTGCCCGCCCCCACCAATATATACAGTCGTTCCGAGACCTCGCGGAGCTGCAGATAGTTGCGCGGCCAGCGGTAAGCATCGAGCGTCTTCGTCGCCGCGGCAGACAGCGTGGGCACTGCCGTCCCAAATGCATCAGCGAGATATTCCAAATAGCGCGCAACCTTCGTCGACGCGGCTCCCTGCTCGGCGATTGCCGGCGCCACGCTCACCGCACAGGCGAAACGCTCGGTCACAAAGGCGGCTTGATCACTTTCGCCGCCGCCCGGCATGTCATTCGCCGTCAGCACCACATGACAGCGCGTCGCCAACGCGGTGTCGGTCATCGTGGAGACCAGCTCGCGGAGGCGCTGGGGGCCAACCGCGTTCCAGCCCTCAATGCAAAGGGTCAGCCCCATTTGGAACAACGGCGATTCGGCGCTTTTGAGCACATGGCGCCAACCGCGCTCGGTGAGCTCATCGAGCGCAACGGAAACAAAGGGCTGACCGGCAAAAGGACCGTCCAGATAGAGGCGCTTGGCGATCTCGACCTGACCCGCTCCCAGCTCGCCCTCGAGCATAAGGGGCACACCGCGCGCGTAGCTCTCGGCAACCGGTGCAGCCACCGCAGCGGCACCCTCAACGATGCCGTACGCGCTCGATTCGTAGCGGGCCTCAACCTCGTCGGCGTTGAGCCACTCGATGCCCGCATGCGCCGCGGCACCGCGCACCTCGCGGACCACGACGACCCAAAGCCCCCCGCCCTCTTTGTCGGTGGGGCGAACGGTCAGGCTCAGGCGCGTACCCGCACGCCCCATAACCAGACGCGCGCCGTCTCCTATAAGGTCGAGACGCTCAGCGACAAAAACCGCCACATCCCGCTCAAGCGCCGCGTCATTCATGGTCGAGATCGCGACGTCCCCACGCGCATCGATTGCCAATGCCGAGGCCCCGGCAGCATCCAGGGCCTCGGTCAAGATGTCCAGCTTGGCATCGCTATCCATGATTTGCCCCTGTCCGCGGCGACATGCAGCCGCCGCCGGTCGCACGACCGAGTGCTTCAAAATTGAACGATATTGCTCACCAAACACTATAGGTCAGAAAGCGCCGTCCTGCGAGTATAGGTGTTGCCCCGCATCGCCATCCTGGCGGGGCGATAAGAGCTCTTCGGGACTTATAAACCTGCGGACAAGCCATACCCGCAAGAGCTCCTATCGCTCCACCGTGAGAATGCGCTCACCAGCACGCAGCACGCAAACAAGCTGCTTCTCTACCAGATTCCCAGTACGTGTTGCATTCCCAAACTCATGCACGCAATGCCAATCCAGCAGCAAAAGCCCAGCGCGATGGGCTTGCCGCCCTTTTTGACCAGCTCGACGATATCGGTATTAAAACCAATAGCCACCATGGCCATCACAATAAAGAATTTCGACAGCTCCTTGATGGGCGCCGTGATGGACACGGGAAGCTGAAGCACCGTGGTGATCACGCTCGCCAGCACAAAGAACAGCACGAACATGGGAAACGCGCGTTTAAGCGAGAACGTGCTTTTGGCGTCACCGCCGGCCTTGCGCGCCAGATGCATCTGCCAGCATGCGAGAACCAACGTGATGGGAATAATGGCCAGCGTCCTGGTGAGCTTGACCACTGTGGTGCTCTCGAGCACATTGGCGCCGGGGTGCATGCTGTCCCAGGCGCTCGCCGCAGCCGTTACGGACGAGGTGTCGTTGATGGCGGTACCGGCAAACAGGCCAAAGCCCTCGTTGGTCAGCCCGAGCATGCCGCCGAGCGTCGGAAACACGAGCGCCGCGATAACGTTAAACAGGAAGATGACCGAAATAGCCTGGGCAATCTCGCGATCGTCGGCATCGATGACGGGTGCGGTCGCAGCGATGGCAGAACCGCCGCAAATCGACGAACCCACACCCACAAGCGTCGCGATCTTGCCCGGCACGTTCATAACGCGGCAGAGCACAAAGGCGATGACAAGCGAGGTCGAGATCGTCGCCACGATAATCGGCAGCGACTGGGCGCCCTTGGACAGAATCTGGGAGAGGTTCATGCCAAAGCCAAGCAGGATAACCGCGTACTGCAAGACTTTTTTGGACGTATAGGTGACGCCGGCGGCGAGCTGTTCGCGACGATTCTTGGGAAAGACGAGCGCCAGGACCATGCCAAAGAGGATGGCGAATACCGGACCGCCGACCACCTCAACCTGTTTGCCGAGCAACGTCGCGGGAATGGCGATGATCAGGCAGAACAAGACGCCTTTCCAGCGCTCGCGTACGATATTTGCCAGTTGCATATGGGATTCCTTCTTTCTATTTCACGTTTGCGACGGCTTATGATACGGCAACATTGAGCACAGCCTTGCGCAAACACAGACTAAGATGCCGCGATAGTTCTCAGGCAACAGCCGAATTACCCACCGCGGAGAGCTGATTCGCGGCATAATTAACAACTGACATATGAGTTTGATAGAACAGTTGCGAGGCGCTATGGAAGAATCGATGCACGTCGGCGAGCAGGAAACGAGCCTACAGGACCAGTCCTACCACACCATTCGACGCAAAATCGTCTACCTGGACTACAAGCCGGGCGAAAAGCTGGGCGTCAAGCAGCTTTGCGATGACCTGGACATGGGGCGCACCCCTGTGCGCGAGGCACTGGTGCGTCTGGCGCAAGAGGGCCTGGTGCGCACCGTGCCCCAAAGCGGCACCTATGTTTCGCCCATCAACCTCACCCTTGCCGAAAGCGCCTGCTATATTCGCGAGCACCTGGAAAAACAGGTGATTGTGGAATGCTGCGCTCGCGCCACCTCGGCAGGTATCGAGCAGCTCGACCGGGCCATCGCGCTGCAGGAAAAGGCCATGACCGAAGAGGATCGTATCGGATTCTTTTTAAGCGACAACCTCATGCACCGCATGATCTTTAGCATCGCGTGCCGCAGCACCGTGTGGTCATGGCTCGAAGAGACTAATGCCGACCTGGAGCGCTTCCGCTGGCTGCGCGCCGCCACGCAGACGCTCGACAATCAGGAGACCGTTAACGAGCACAAGCAAATCCGCCGCGCCATCGCCGGTCGCGATCCTATCGAGGCGAGCTTTTTGGTCAGCAAGCACCTGCATATGATGTTTCGCAACCAGACCGAGGTCCTGGACCAATATCCCGAGTACTTCGAGACCAGCAAGCTCCGCTAACCTGCCAAAACCACCACAAAGGGGACAGGCACCTTTGTGGTGGTTTCTCCGCACAAAAAGGCCCGGCTCCGTCTAATGCGGAGCCGGGCCTTGGCTGTTAGAACGGCGGAACCAACTACTCGACAGTAACGCTTTTCGCCAGGTTACGGGGCTGGTCGACGTCGCAGCCGCGCAGGATGGCGACCTCGCGGGCGAGCAGCTGCAGCGGGACGCTCGCCGTGATGGGGCTGAACACGTCGCGGACTGCCGGCACGCGGATGATGCAGTCGGCGATCTTGTTGATCTCCTCGTCGCCCTCGGTGGCAACGACGATGACCTTGGCGCCACGTGCCTTGCACTCCATAAGGTTCGACACCGTCTTATCGTACGTGGCGCTCTTGGTCGCCACCGCGATAACGGGGAAGCCCGGATCGATCAGCGCGATGGGACCGTGCTTCATCTCGCCGGCAGCATATGCCTCGGCGTGCAGGTAACTGACCTCCTTGAGCTTGAGCGCGCCCTCGTAGGAAATGGCGGCGCCCATGCCGCGGCCCACGAACAGCGCCGACTGCGCGTCCTTGCACAGCAGGGCGGCGTCATGCACGGCCTCGGTCTGGGTATCCAAAATCCACTGGATCTGCTCGGCCGTATCGGAAAGCTCGCGGAACAGCATGCGCGCCTGCTTGGTGGTCAGGCGGTACTTGACCTGCGCCAGCAGCAGAGCCAGCAGCGTCAGGCTCACAACCTGGCCGATAAAGCTCTTGGTCGAGGCGACCGCGATCTCCTTGTTGGCCTTGGTATAGATGACACCGTCGCTCTCGCGCGCCACGGGGCTGCCCACCACGTTGGTGATGCCAAAGACCTTGGCGCCCTTGATGCGCGCGTCGCGGATGGCGGCAAGGGTATCGGCCGTCTCGCCCGACTGGGACACGGCAACGACGAGCGTCGTCGGCGTGATGATGGGATTGCGATAACGGAACTCGCTGGCCGCCTCCACCTCGGTGGGGATGCGAGCCCAGCCCTCGATAAGGTTCTTGGCAATGAGGCCAGCGTGATAGCTGGTGCCGCAAGCGATCACGTAGACGCGGTCGATGTCGTTGAGTTCCTCGAGCGAAAGGCCCAGCTCGTCGATGTCGAGCTCGCCGGCCGGCGTCATACGACCGACCAGCGTGTCACGCACGACGCGCGGCTGCTCGTGGATTTCCTTGAGCATAAAGTCGGGATAACCGCCCTTTTCGGCCATGTCCAGGTCCCAGTCGATGTGGGCGACCTTGGGCTCGGTAACGTTGCCGGCCTCGTCGGTGTACTCGACGCCTGCGGGCGTGAGCTTGGCAAACTGACCGTCCTCGAGCACCACGACATCGCGGGTGGCGTCGATGAGCGCGATGACATCGGAAGCAACATAGGAGCCGGTTTCGCCCACGCCGACTACGATCGGGGAATCCTTGCGGGCCACGGCGATCACGCCGGGCTCGTCAGCGCACACGGCGGCCAGACCATAGGCACCGACCACGTGGGTGCAAGCCTCGCGCACGGAGGCCATCAGGTCGTGCGTCTCGGCATAAGCCTCTTCGATCAGATGCGCGAAGACCTCGGTATCGGTCTCGCTCTTAAAGTGGTGGCCGCGGCCCTCCAGCTCTTCGCGCAGCTCGGCGAAGTTCTCGATGATGCCGTTGTGGACGATGGCGATACGACCGTCGCAGCTGGTGTGGGGGTGAGCGTTAACGACGGAGGGCTTGCCGTGGGTGGCCCAACGGGTGTGGCCGATACCGCAGGTAGCGTCGCTGTCGATGTTGGAAAGCTCGCTCTCCAGGCCCGCGACCTTGCCCACGCGGCGGATGACGTCGAGGTGCGCCGCGGCGCCCTCGCCCACCTCGAGCGCGACGCCCGAGGAGTCATAGCCGCGATACTCCATACGCTTGAGGCCCGTGACCAGGATGTTCTTTGCAATATCAGAGCCGGTGTAGCCGACGATTCCGCACATAAGATAAATCCCTTCGTTCGCGTGACTGCAAGACGTCCACGCACAAGGGGCGCTGAGACGTACAACGTTCGAGTATTGTACTCACGCAAACGCAAGCTGATATACTAGAAGTGGTATCTCAACTTAGATACCACCCGATGCACACACGTCCAGCCGGTCCAAACCACCACAAAGGTACCTGCCCCCTTCGTGGTGGTTTGGACCGGGGTGGTGGCCTGTCCCGGCGATTTATCTCGATCTGTAACATCTAGGACACCAAAAGCGGACTTACTGTTACAGATTGAGATTTTCCGTCCGACCTCGACGTTTTGTCTCAATCTGCAACAGGTAGAACCGGTTTTGCCGTCCAGATGTTACAGATCGAGACAGTTGAAGGCCGGAACAGCAAAACCGCCACGAAGGGAACTATCCCCTTCATGGCGGTTTGGACGGCGGCGTTTGTCTATGAGGCTTGCTTGGGGAAGGTCGTTGCGAGCGCTGCGACGGCAAGTCCTGCCACCACGTAGAAGGCCGTGGCCGCAGACTTTGCGCGAACCTCGACATTGTCCGCCAAGAGCTCCCCCTGCGCCTCGGACGCAACGCCCATCGATTCCAGGCGCGCCATAAACGCGGCATCACTCTCGTAGGTATAAACAACCTCTTCGAGCGCCGCTTTACTTTGTGTGTCGACCACATTGCTCGCATCAATACGTGCATCGAGACCGGTGTTGACAGCGATAAGCAGGACCGAACCCATGGCGGCAGAGCCCAACGCGAGGCCCAGGTTACGCGCCGCACCCTGGATGCCGCCCGATTGCTGGGCGTCACTCGGCGGCACGGCGGAAGCGACAATGTTGTTGGCCTGCGAGTTTACCAGGCCAACGCCCACGCCACCAAAGAGCGTACCGACCACCATAATGGGCGTCAGCTCGGACGCGCGCACGCCAAACGCCATGCTCACACAGGCCGCCGCCATAAAGACATAGCCCGTACGCACCACAGACCAAGGCTTAAGCTGCGGAAACTTGCGCGGCACAAACATTGCGAGCACCAGCATGGGCACACCCGAGATGATGCCCAAAAGCGCTGTCTGCATGCCGCCAAGGCCAATTACAAGCTGATAGTACGAAGTGCCGACCAGACCCTGAGCGCCCATGTAGAAAAACGGCAGAGCAATGGCGATGACGCCGGAGCGAACGGTGGGATTGCGCACAAAGCTCGACGGCAAAATCGCTATGCCGTGGGTGCGCTCCATCCAGTGCTCGACCGGAATCAGCATCACCAGCAATAGCAGGCCGACGCCGACAATAGGCAAAGCGGGAGAAATGCCGGCAATCGTAAAGGGAGCCTGCGGCAAGGGAGCAAATACGCCCCAGGTCGAAATGCGCGAAAGACCGCACATAACGGCGAACAATCCCAGAGAGGCAATAACCGCGCCCGGCGCGTCAAACTTGCCCGCATGCAGCCCGCCGCCCGTCGGCAGCTTTGCGCTCGCAACGAGCAGTGCGACAAAATAGGCGGCGAGCACGCCGAAGGTCACGCGAAAACCTGCGATATCGACCAGAATGCCCAGCGCGATAGGAATAATCGTCGCAAGCGCCGCCGATGCGGCAATCACGCCATATGCCTGCTTGCGCTCCTCGCCTTCGTACAGCATGGACACCATGCCCAGTACCGAAGGGATAATGAGGCTTGCGCCCAGCCCGACCATCAGTCGGCCACCCCAAATAAGCAGCTCAATGCTCGGTGAAAACGCGCACAGCAGCTCTCCCACCACAGCAAGCACCAATCCGGCACGGAAGTTGCGGCACCACCCGATAACCATGCCGAGCAAACCGCTTGCAAGCATAAAGGTGCCCGCCATAAGCGAATAGACCGTGCTCGCCATCTGCACGTCCGAGAGCGGACATCCAAACACGCGCATCATCTCGGCCATGGCAACCGAAAACGCACCGTTGTCTGCCGAGGTACCCACCTGAGCGCATGCCAGCACGATCAGCGGCGCCAGTCGCGCCAAACGAGAAGGCGCCACAGGCTCCATCCCCGAGTTCGAAACCGCGCGATTCATGCACATCACCATCCGCTTTTTTCATTCCGTATATGCGGCAAGGATTTAAAACCGACCCTTCCCCTACTCATCATAAAAAATGCGTATCATGACAGGTGCCACGCTCTTTTCCAGATATACGGCAAATCGAGCTTTCTCGCAACCCTAGGGAGCCCCATGAGCATCAATCAGCGACAAGCAAAGCTGCTTAAAATCCTGCTCGGCCAGGCGGGCTACACCCCGACAGTCGATATCTCCGATGCCCTTGCTTGCTCGGAGCGCACCATCCGCAACGACATGCGGGCCGCTAACGCCTTCCTCGACGAAATGGGCATCCAAGCGGCAATTGTCTCCAAGCGCGGCAACGGCATCCGCATCGATGGCGACAGCACGCAGCGCGGTCAGATATCGGACATCATCAAGGAACGTTCGCTTTCCATGGACGCCGGTCTTGACCGCTTCTATCGCGGCATGTTGCTGCTCACCTGCGACTACCGGCACCAATACACCACCGAATCGCTTGCGCGGGGCATCCTCACCAACAAACAGCAGGCCCAAGACGACCTGCGCACATGGAACTAGCTCATGACGCCGTTTGGAGCCCAAATCGTACGCGGGCGTCGCATTACGGTCGAGGGTCCCGAGGAGTACATCCGATTCTTCGTCGTCTATTATCTGTTTGAGCTCGCGTCGACCGCCATGAAGCGCCGCATTGAGCCGCAGCTCTTTGGCGGCAACGAGCAATTCTTCAACGACCTCATCGCATACGTCGAGCGCGAAAGCCGAACGCTCTATACCGACAACGCCCGCCACCAGCTTGCCGTCTACCTGCAGATTATGGTCCTGCGCATTCTTAAGGGCAAAGAGGTCGGTGGTTACACCTCGGCGATTCCCGTTGTGTACGACGACGTCGCCAACCGCATTGAGCAGCACTTTGGCATCGAGGTCTCCGCCAACGAGCGCGACATCATCCGCGACCTCTTTACGGTCTCCACGCGCCGATGGACGCCCGAGTTCCAGCGCACATATAAGCCCACACCCGAGGCGGCGCGCCTCACCGAGGAGTTATTCTGCGCTCTCGGCGAACGCTTTGGCACGCGACCGCCGCTTCATCTTGAAAAGCCCTGCGCCGCGCTCATCGAAGCCGGACAAACCCACATGCGCTATGAACGCGCCATCTCACTGCCCCAGGAAAACACCTGGACGGTGCGATACGAAAACATGGCCTCGTTTATGCGCCTGTCCGAGGTGCTGCGCGACGCGCCCGGCCTATCTGGGCTGAATCTATACCAGACCGACGTGACGCGCCTGGCGATGCTATTGCTCTCGTATATGGACGGCCTGTCCTCGCACGATCAATGGCGCGTCGGACTCGTGGTCAACTGCGGCATTGAGCAGGTCTTCTATGCGCGCGATCGACTTGAGCGGCTCATTCCCTGCATGCGGGTCGCGCGTGTGCTGACCGAAACAGAAGTCGCCGAGATTGAATCAGACCCCAAGCACAGCAGCCTCGACTTCCTGGTCTCATTCGACCCCATCAAGACGACGCTTCCACTCTGCGTGCTGAGCAATGCCATCGATGACGCCGATCGCAGCCGCATCGAGCTGCTGCTCATGAAGCTTGGATGCCCTCACGCACTCGACGACGCCCCGCTTGCCGGCGGTCTTCCCGAGCGCGAGCTCGATATTTCGCACGCGCGCATGCTCACGCGCACCCTTCACGCTGCACTTGTCGAAGACGGCCTCTGGCGTGGCACGCTCTCCGGCTTCTCGAACACCTTCGAGATGCTGTCGTTCACGCACGGACCTTGGCTCTTGCTGACCGTATGTTCCCAAGATGTCGCTCAAACCGGGGCCGTGCATTACCGCGTGGAAACACGAGTCGGCTTTACCGGCGACCGCCTGCAACACATCCTGGTGCTCTGCGTCGCCCCAAGCGATGAGCGCGTCCTCACTCCGGCCACACAGCGCTTCCGCAAGCTCGCATCCGAGACCGGTCTCAAACGGTAGACGGCGTGGGCGCCCATCGCGCGTGCCCATGCAAGCCTTCAAATACGCTTAAGCGCAAAGAACCCATGGCCGCCCCTGCAGCCACGGGTTCTATTTAGCGTCTATGGCCTATGCCATGGCAAAGCTATTTGCGCGTCCAGACAGTCTCGCCCTCTTTGATCGTCTCGAGAACGCGCAGGTTGCGCACCTCGTCGAGCTCGATCTTGAGCGGGTTCTTCTCGACAATGCAAAAGTCGGCCAGCTTGCCGGCCTCGAGCGTGCCCTTACGGTCGAGCTCGCCATACTGGAAAGCGCCGTTGACCGTGATGGCCTTCAGACCCTCGTACACGCTGATCTTCTGATCCTCGTCCAGCTGAGCGCCGCCCTTAGTGACGCGCTTGGCGGCGCACCACACAGCCTCAAAGAAATTGGGGCGCAGCACCGGCGTGTCGGTGTGGAAGGTAAACGGCAGGCCGCACTCCAGAGCGTCATGGCAGGCAGACACGCGACCGCCGCGCACGGGACCGAAGTTCTTAAGATGCACGTCGGCCCAGTACCAGATATGGCTGGCGAAAATCGACGGGATCATGTTGATCTCGGCCATCTGCTCGTACTGATCGCGGCGGGCAGTCTGGCAGTGGATCATGACCGGGTGCAGGCTCGCTTTATCGGGATTAGGCGAATCCTCCAGCGCGCGCTTGTACACGCGCAGGTACTGGTCGGCAGCCGCATCGCCATTGGTATGGGCGAGCAGCTGATGATTGCCGTCGATGGCCTTGCGCATAAAGTCATAAGCGGCCTTGTCGGTCATGGTGCCATAACCGCAGTAACCCTCGCCCTCATCGCCGGGAGTGTAGGGCTCGGTCATCCACGCCGTACGACCCTGGGGAGAACCGTCAAAGAACATCTTGAGGCCGCCGATACGGAAGTGACCGGTGTAGTCCTGCGAGACAAAAGGCTCATGGTCGGCCAAGATTTTGTCGAC
>CABUTH010000014.1 GCA_902494465.1 uncultured Collinsella sp. | reverse complement strand
GTAATTAAGTTTATCGCGAGTTCCGCACGCAAAGGAAAGCACTTAATGTGCTTTCCGTCTTGCGCAGGACTGTAGAGCAGGAAACTTAATTACGCGCCGCTCCCCGCCCACGCCGGGCAAACCCTCCCTTGTACTCCATCTCACTAAAGTGTATGATTCTGGACGTTACACGACTCACTTTACTTAACTAAAGTGCCATCAAGGGGGAATACCATGAATACTGATATGTCTCGTCGTCAGTTTGTTGGTCTAGCCGGCTCGCTCGCCACGGTGCTTGGCCTTGGTCTTGTCGGTTGCGGCGGTGGTGCCGATAAGGGTTCCGCTGCAGCCAAGGATGTGAAGGGCGCTGCGGAGTCCAAGAGGCTCGTGGTGGGCTTTGATAAGTCCTATCCTCCGTACGGCTTTGTGGGCGACGATGGCGAGTACACCGGCTTTGATCTCGATCTGGCCAAGGCTGTTGCCGATAAGCAGGGCTGGGAGGTCAAATACGAAGCCATCGACTGGGACGCTAAGGACACGCTGCTTAACTCGGGCGCCATCAACTGCATCTGGAACGGCTTTACCATGGAGGGTCGCGAGGACGACTACACGTTCTCCGAGCCGTACATGCTCAACGAGCAGGTGCTGGTGGTCAGGAAGGACGCGGGTATCAAGAGCTGGGACGATCTTGCCGGTAAGACTGTGATTACCCAGACCGATTCCGCTGCGCAGGACGTGCTTGAGGGTGACCAGAAGGATCTGGCCGCGACGTTTGCCACGCTCGATACCATCGGCGAGTACAATACGGCCTTTATGCAGCTCGAGAGCGGCGCGGTCGATGCCGTGGCTTGCGACCTTTCGATTGCCCAGTATCAGCTTGCCGCCAAGCCCGATGCTTATACGCAGCTTGATGAGCCGCTGTCCAGCGAGCACTACGCCGTTGGCTTTAAGAAGGGCGACACCAAGTCGGCCGACGCCGTGACCGAGTCGCTCAAGGCACTCTATGAGGACGGCACGGTCAAGGACCTGTGCGATAAGTATTCAAGCTATGGTCTATCTTTCGATAATTGGGTGCTCAAGTAATGTCTATTCAGGTCATGATGCAGATGCTTGGCCAGGGTTTCTTGGTCAGTTTGCAGTTGTTTGTGCTGACGCTGCTCGGGTCGATTCCGCTGGGAATTCCCGTGGCGTTTATGCGCATGAGCAAAATTGCGCCGCTCCGCTGGATTGCGCGCATCTATATCTCGGTTATGCGCGGCACGCCGCTCATGCTGCAGATGTTTGCCATCTACTTTGCCCCGTACTACGTGTTCGGCATCTCGCTCACGCCCGATTCCAAATGGACGGCGTGTGTCGTGGCGTTCATCATCAACTACGCCGGTTACTTTGCCGAGATCTATCGCTCGGGCTTGCAGTCCATTCCTCGCGGTCAATACGAGGCTGCCGAGGTGCTGGGCTACTCGCGCATGCAGACGTTTCTGTATATCGTGATGCCGCAGGTCGCCAAGCGTATTCTGCCGGCGATGGGCAACGAGATCATCACGCTGGTCAAGGACACGTCGCTGGCGTTTGCCATTGGCGTGGGTGAGATGTTCTCGACGGCCAAGGCGCTGGTCGCCTCGCAGGTGAGCATGGTGCCGTTTGCGATCGCGGCGCTGATCTACTGGATCTTTAACTTTGTGGTCGAGATGCTGCTGGGCGCCGCCGAAAAGAAGCTGGACTATTATCATGACTAACTCAGTGATGAAAATCGAAAGCGCGCGTAAGGCGTTTGGCGGCAATGAGGTGCTCAAGGATATCTCGCTTGAGGTGAAGCGTGGCGAGGTCGTGGCGATTATCGGGCCTTCGGGTGGCGGCAAGTCCACGCTGCTGCGGTGTGCCACGCTGCTCGAGACACTCGACGGAGGCTCACTCTCGTTTGGCGCCCTTGCCGTTGCGACGGATGCGGGTTCGGGCGCGGTCTATGCGAAGGGCGATGTGCCCAAACAGGCGCGCTCGCGATTCGGCCTGGTGTTCCAAAATTACAACCTGTTCCCGCACTATACCGTGATGAAAAACATCATCGACGCGCCGATCCGCGTGCTTAAGCGCCCGCGCGAGCAGGCGGAAGCTCGTGCGCGCGAGTTGATCGCGCAGATGGGGCTTACGGGCAACGAGAACAAGGTGCCATGTGAGCTTTCGGGCGGCCAGCAACAGCGTGTGAGTATCGCCCGCGCCCTGGCGCTCGATCCAGAGATCCTGTTCTTTGACGAGCCGACCTCGGCACTCGATCCCGAGCTGACGACCGAGGTGCTGCGTGTCATTAAAGACCTTGCCGCGCAGAATATGACGATGGTGATTGTGACCCACGCAATGCAGTTTGCGCGCGATGTTGCCGACCGCGTGGTCTTTATGGACGGCGGCCGCATTGTCGAGGAGGGTCCTGCCGAGCAGGTCATCGACCATCCACGCGAGCAGCGCACCCGTGAGTTCTTGAGCCGTATTGAGGGATAGGCTCAGGTATTTACTCAACTATTAATTGAGGCGAAGCCGCCGCAGGTCTTACGGTCTGTGGCGGCTTTTTGTTTGCATCGACGGGGTTCAATAATCTCCTCACAAGCTCGTCTCTTCCTCTCGCCGCCTGTATTCATACGTGCGCCGAAAGGTATGCATGGACAGCCGCCCGTGAGGGTAGGGTGGTGGCATAGGACATTTGGAGGGTGAGTCGGCTCGGCTGCCGACCATGCTGCTCCCGGGACGGCACCGACCGCGAACTCTCCCCGTTGGCGTCGCGCATTGCGCGCGGCCCTGCAAGGAGGTCATCATGGGTGCTCCCAAGACCGGCAACGTAAGGAACGTGGTGCTCGTAGGCCAAGGCGGGGTGGGCAAGACTTCACTCGCCGAAGCCATGCTCCACCTTTCCGGCAAGACCGCCCGCCTGGGCGGCCACGACGGCACCAAGCCCACGCTCGACTATGACCCCGAAGAGGTTAAGCGTGCGTTTTCCATCTCGACGACCATTGCGCCTATCGAATGGAAGGGCGCGCGCATCAATGTGCTCGATGCCCCGTGCTACCCCGATTTTATCGGCGACGCCTTTGCCGCGATGAGCGTCTGCGAGACGGCTCTGTTTGTGGTCGACGCCGAGGCCGGCCCACAGCCTACGACGGTTAAGCTCTGGTATGCCGCCGAGGACCTGCGCCTGGCGCGTGCGGTGTTCGTAAACCGCCTGTCGCGCTCCGAGGCCAGCTTTGCGACCACGATGGACCTGCTGCAAGAGCGCTTTGGCACGCGCTTGGGCGCCGTGACCCTTCCCTGGGGCGAGGGCGAGGACTTTGACGGCATCATCGACCTGGTGCGCATGAAGGCGCGCCACTGCAACGGCACCGAAGCCGTTGAGTCGGAGATTCCCGAGGAGTATCGTGCCCAGGCCGAGGAAGCCCATGACCATCTGTGCGAGCTGGTGGCCGAGGCTGACGATGAGCTGATGATGAAGTACCTGGAAGGCGAGGAGACGCTGACGCAGGAGGAGCTTGAGGGCCTGCTGTCGAAGGCGATTGCCGAGCGCATCTTTGTGCCGGTCTTTGCGGGCGATTGCATTAAGGAGCAGGGCGTCAACTCGCTGATGGACGACATCGCCACGTACTTCCCGGCGCCGACCGACTACGGCGAGATGCCGCTCATCGACGGCGATTCGCTCAAGATCTCGAGTGACGATGACCGCCCGGTGGCGTTTGTGTTTAAGACGCTGGCCGACCCGCAGCAGGGTCGCATCAGCTTTATCAAGGTGCTGACGGGCACGCTTGAGCCGGGTCTTGAGCTGGTCAACGCCCGTACGCGCAAGAGCGACCGTCTGGCTCACCTGTATGTGATGTGCGGCCGCGACATGACCGAGGTCGGTCACGCCTATGCCGGTGACATCATCGTGGCGCCCAAGCTGGCTGCCGAGACGGGCGATACGCTCTCCATTACCGGTAAGGTCGAGGCTGCGGCGTTTAAGTTCCCCAACTCTCAGTACCGCATCGCCATCGAGGCCGAGAATCGCGGGGACGAAGAGAAGCTCTACACGTTTATCGAGAAGGCCTGCAAGGCCGATCCGACTATGAGCATCGACCGCGACGAGGAGACGGGCCAGACTATCATCTCCGCCGTGGGTGAGGCGCAGGTTTCGGTGCTGCTCAACCGTCTGGAGGACCGCACCAAGGTCGCTGCCAAGAGCGTGCCGATCCGCATCCCGTATCGCGAGACCATCCGCCGCACGGCAAGCGCCCAGGGCCGCCACAAGATGCAGACCGGTGGTGCCGGTCAGTATGGCGACTGCTGGCTGCGCGTTGAGCCGCTCATTGGGCCCGACGGCACGAGCGACGGCTACGAGTTTGTGGATGAGGTCGTGGGCGGCCGCATTCCGCGCTCGCTCATCCCTGCCGTGGACAAGGGCGTCCAGGAGACCATGAAGGACGGTATTATTGCCGGCTATCCGCTCACGGGCATTCGCGTCGCGGTGTATGACGGCTCGTATCACAGCGTCGACTCCAACGAGATGGCGTTCCGCGCGGCGGCTCGCATCGGCCTGCGCAAGGCATGCGCCGATGCCGACCCGGTGGTGCTGGAGCCCATCGAGGAAATCACGGTGACTATCCCCGAGAGCTACGCCGGCGCCGTGATGGGCGACATCTCGGCATCGCGCGGTCGCGTGACGGGCATGGAGACCGATGAGCGCGGCGACACCGTGGTCATCGCACAGGCGCCTCTCGCCGAGTTGACGGATTACTCGACTCGTCTGCGCTCTATCACGCGCGGCACGGGCGACTTTACCATGAAGCCCGCAGGCTATGAGCAGGTGCCTTATGACGTTCAGGCCAAGCTGGTCGAGCGCTATGAGGAGGGTCGCGCCAAGTAGCGTGTGATTTTGCCTGCAATGTAGGTGCTGACGAAAGGGCCGCCTTGGGTAACCGGGGCGGCCCTATTTGATCCTTTGGGACGGAGGAAAACGGATCATTTTTTTTGGTTACGGGCAGCGCGGCCGGCATTAGTCTCCGGATGCCTGGTTGCGGCCGGTGGCGTAGTCGATCTGCACGTGCGGCTGTAGGTTATAGCAGTACACGTGGAAGCACAGGGTCTTGCCGTGGTCCTCGACCGATTGCGCCTCAAGGCGCGCGCCGCGGCAGACAAGTTCCTCTTCGTTGTACATGGGCGTGACACGGTAGAGCACGTGGTTGCCCGTGTCGTGGATGTAGCCGAGAATCTGCTCTTCAAACGGTAGCATGCCCGTCTCGTTGAGATAGCGCGTGCCGGTGAGGAGATTCTTACGGTTGGCATTTTCGCCGCAGAGCGACCAGGCGATGAGATGGCAGCGATTGTAGAGGCTCTGGCCCGGAATAAAGTCGTAGCGCTGCTGGTGCCATCCGGCGGGGTGGATACGCGAGATGTCGCCGCGCTTTCCCTGTCCGAGCGACTCGGGGCCTACGCAGGCGAGCGCCTTGCGGGTGCGGCCCAGGCTGTCGAGCTTGGAGAATTTCTTAAAGCAGCCCTCTTCGGTGGCACGCTCGTATTCATCGAGTGTGAATGATGGCGTGCCGAGCGGGTGCGTGCTGTCGGCGCGAAGGGCAACGTAGGGGTTGCCGGCGTAGTCGGGAATGCTGCTGAGGTATACGCCGCGGGCGCGGTTAAGGTCGGGGTTTTCGACCTCGTCGATGGGGGTGGTGGAGCTGTCCTCGGAAGCGGCGTCACCGGTGTCGGGTGCGGCGGATTCGGAGCCATCGCCGGAGTCCTCGGAGCTGGCTGTTCCCGATTCGAGCCGGGCGACCAGGTCTGCCTCGTTGCCGGTGCGCTTGGGACTCTCGTTTTGCTTCTCGGCCAGAGCTACCGCCTGTTCATCGTTTTGCGGCGACAGCAGCTTGGGAGCTCCGTCGAGCGATCCCGTAAACAGCGCAAACCCCAGCACCACGGCGGTGCCGATGGAAAGGACTTGCTTGTAGGCGGACTTGCGCGACATTGAGGCTCCTGGCTAGACGGTTGGGAATCTACCAGTCTAGCAGGAGACGCCGCAGGACGTTTGCTCGGCAGAATACGTAAGATGCGGGACAAACACTACTGATTAATTTGTCCTGCGGTCTAGATCGAGGTGGAGTCGAGCCAGTTGAGCTTGCACTCGAGAATGCGCTGCTCGCCGGGTTCGCTGCTGCCGTCAAGTAGGGCGAGCAGCATCTCGGCTGCTTCGCGACCTTCCTGGTCGACGGGCTCGATGATGGTGGAGACGGTCGGCGTGGTGAGATTAGTCCAGTCTTCGCAGTTGAGTCCCAAAAGGCCGATTTGCTGCGGAAGCAGATGGGCCATGGGCTGAAGCGCCTTGTAGACGCGGGGGAGCGCCCATTGGTTTTGGACAAAGATGAGCGTACGCTTGGCGGGATTGAACTTGAATTTAAAGTACTCGGTAAGCTCGTTGATTGACGGCTTGTTGTGGTCGATGGGAATCGCTTTGTAGAGCTGTCCGTTCGCTGCGAGTGCCTCGGCATACCCCTGAAAACGCTCCATGCGGGTGCGCATCTCGGTCATGTTGGCGGCAATGGAAAAGAAATCTTCGTAGCCGGCGTCGAGGAGTGCCTGTGTGGCGTTGTACACGCCGTCGTAAAGGTTGGTTTTGATCCAGCTGGTACCTGGGCTATAGATGGCCGCATCGAAAAAGACGACCGGCTTGCCGGCGCGTCTAATGCGGTCATGCACGGCTTTGAAGTTTGCCGTGGGCTGGATGATAAAGCCATCGACGCCCAGCGAGAGCATCTTGTCGACGTACATGAGCTCGGTCTCGGGGTTAAAGTTGCTCGTGCAAACGACCGTCTGGTAGCCCGCGGGGAGCATGACCTGCTCCATGCCATTGAGAACGAGCCCCGCCCATTTGTTGGTGTTATCCAAAATGATGATGGCAATGACGTGGGTTTGCTTGCCGGTGAGCGTCTGCGCTTGGGCGTTGGGAACGTATCCGAGTTCCTTAATGACGCGCGCGATTTTGTTCTGCGTCTTCTCGCTAAGCTTTTCTCGTTTGTCGTTGAGGTAATACGAGACGCTTGCCGTCGAGGTTCCCGCCTCTCGAGCGACGTCTGCGATCGTAACGCGCTGTTTTGCCACAGCGACTCCTTCCGACAGATGAGCATTTTCCAACATGATGACTTTGAGTCTTGGCGAGGGATACGCTTCGGTGAGCGGCTTTTTCCTTTCATATGAGTATGCAACAAATGCGGTATATGGGTGGGGTCGAAATTTGTGACCGGCATGCACATCTGCCGTCTACCGAGAAAATCAAATACTTCTTGACTTTTGAAATCGAGGGTAAAATCGCAGGATTCATTTTTGGTTAAACGCATAACTAAATCGCATAACCAACGCTCTGACCTGCTCGTTTACCGAAATAAGCTGGCATTAAGAAAAACGAGCACCTATATTGGTCTTGTCGAAAAGACAGCAAGTCCAAACGGCAGGGGATGCTCCGGAGGCCTCCGCAAACGGTGTCTTGCGCACGCAACTCTATGAAAAGAGGGAAGCAATGAAGATCGTAGGCGTTGCCGCCTGTACCGTGGGTATCGCCCACACGTATATGGCCCAGAAGGCGATTCAGGATGAATGCGCCGTCCGTGGCATCGAGTGCAAGGTCGAGGCTCAGGGTGGCCTGGGTATCGAGAATGAGCTCACGCAGGAAGATGTGGACTCCGCCGACCTGGTCCTGGAGTCCGTCGACGTGGGTGTCGAGAACGAGGACCGTTTTGAGCAGAAGATGGCCGAGGGCAAGTTCCTCAAGGTCGGTACTTCCGATGTGATCGCCGATCCGGTCAGGATCATCGACCAGGCTGTTGAGATCATCAAGGCGACGGGCGGTGCCGTTGACGCGCCCAAGGCCGAGGCCAAGGCAGAGAAGAAGGCCGTCTCCGCTGCCCCGCAGGCCCCGACACCGGCGTCCAAGCAGTCTATCTTTGCCGATCCGGGTAAGACGCTGCTCAATGCATTCAATACCGGCGTTTCCTATTTTATCCCCATTGTCGTTATCGGTGGCGTGTTCCTCGCCTTCTCGTTGGCATCCGGTACTGCCGGTGCTAGCGGTATGGAGGTCACCAACCCGTTGATGGTGAGCCTTAATACCATCGGCATGGCCGGCATTTCCATGATGATTCCGGTGCTTGCGGCATACATCGCCTACTCGATGGCCGGCAAGCCCGCGCTCGCCCCCGGTTTTGTCCTGGGCTACTTGGTCAACAACGCCGTCGTCACCCCGAGCGGCAACAGCGTTTCGACTGGCTTCTTGGGCGCCATGATCATGGCTGTCATCTGCGGTTACTTTGTCCGCTGGATGAAGACCTGGAAGGTCAACAACACCATCCAGACCATCATGCCGATCCTGATCATCCCGATTCTGACCTCGCTCGTCCTGGGCATGGCCTACATCTACATCCTGGCCACGCCGCTTGGCTTTGTGATGGATTGGCTCACCAGCGTGCTCGGTAGCCTGCAGGGCGGCTCCGCCGTCGTCCTGGGCCTGGTCATTGGTGTTATGACCGCCTTCGATATGGGTGGCCCCATCAACAAGACCGCTTCGACCTTTACTATGGCCATCATGGCCTCCGGCATCTACGGCCCTAACGGTATGTTCCGCGTCGCCGTCGCCATTCCCCCGATTGCCTGCGGTCTTGCAGCGCTCATTGCCAAGAACAAGTTCGATGACGCCGATCGCCAGATGGGTATCTCCGCACTGTTCATGGGCTGCATCGGCATCACCGAGGGCGCTATCCCCTTCGCGGTCAAGGACCTTGGCCACACCCTGCCCGGCATCTGCATCGGCTCTGCCGTGGGTGCGGCACTCGCCGCCTTCCAGGGTATCGACTGCTACGTCCCACACGGTGGCTTTATCGTCGCCCTTGCCACCAACAACGTCGCGCTGTTCTGCCTGGACATCGTGATTGGCTCCGTGGTCGCCGCTGCAATCCTGATTGCCATGAAGCCCACGCTCGATAAGCAGGCCAAGTAAACCTTTAAGGACTCCGGTTGTGCGGAGGGATGGATTTGACTCCGCACAACCGCCCCTACACAACAAAATCCATCCGTACTGATAGGGCCCACATCTGGGTCCCAGGGAACTTTTGTCAAAAATCCTCTGGAGAAGGAGAACAAAATGTCCAACCTCACCATCCGCCAGGCCGTTCAGGGCATGCTCAAGCTGCAGGATAGCGGCGATCACGCAACCATGGTCGGCATTGGCCCCATGAGCCCCAACCTGATTCAGGCCGTGTTCGAGCTTGCCAAGGACGAGGATTTCCCGCCCATGTTTATCGCCAGCCGCAACCAGGTCGATATGGACGAGATGGGCGCCGGCTACGTCAACGGTTGGGACCAGACGCGCTTTGCCGCCGACATCAAGAAGGTTGCCGACGAGGTGGGTTACACCGGCCCGTACTACCTGTGCCGCGATCACGGCGGTCCGTGGCAGCGCGACGAGGAGCGTAACGCCCACCTGCCCGAGGACGAGGCCATGGAGCTCGCCCGCAAGTCCTTCGTTGCCGACATGGAGGCAGGCTTTGACCTGCTGATGGTCGACCCCACCAAGGACCCCTATCAGATCGGCAAGGTTATTCCGCTCGACGTGGTTCTTCGCCGCACGATCGATCTTATCGACTACCTTGAGCAGTATCGTCGCGAGCATAACCTGCCCGAGGTCGCCTATGAGGTCGGTACCGAGGAGACCAATGGCGGCTTGACCTCTACCGATAAGTACGAGGAGTTCATTTCTCAGCTGCAGCCCGAGCTCGAGAAGCGCGGCTGCCCCATGCCCACCTTTATCGTCGGTCAGACCGGCACGCTTACCCGTTGGACCGAGCAGGTTGGCCATTACAACTTTAAGAACGCCCGCGAGCTCGCCGACATGGCAAAACGCTACGGCGTGGGCCTGAAGGAGCACAACGCCGACTATCTGGATGACGCAACGCTGCTCGAGCACATCCCGGCTCACGTGACGGCCTCCAATGTCGCCCCTCAGTACGGCACCGAGGAGACCCGCGCCTACCTCAAGCTCTGCGCTACCGAGCAGATTCTGGTCGACAACGGCCTGTGCGACGATCCCTCCGACCTGTATCACACGCTGCTGGTCAAGGCTATCAAGACCGAGCGTTGGCGCAAGTGGATGACCGGCGACGACGTTAACCTGCAGGTTGACGACATTCTGGCCGACGACGAGCTCAGCCTGAAGATTCTGGATGTCTCCGGCCACTACGCCTTTAACGATTCCGAGGTCAAGGAGCAGGTCGAGAAGCTCTATCGCAACCTCGCTGCCCAGGACATCGACGGCAAGCGCTTTGTGATTGAGCACATCAAGCGCCCGATCAAGCAGTACGTCGTCGGTCTTAACCTCAAGGGCGTCACGAGCCGCATCGAGGCCGCTCTTGCCGAGTAAGTAGCTTTTCCTACGCGACGCCGGGCCTGGGGCATGTCCCAGCTGCAGGCCCGGCACATGGGACAAAGGGGCAGTCCCTTTGTCCCATTCTTTTGAGTTTTAGCTTCCTTTGAAGGGGTTCACCATGAAGTTCTTTATCGATACCGCCAATCTGGACGAGATCGCCGAGGCCAAGAGCTGGGGCTGCCTGGCCGGTGTTACCACCAACCCGTCCCTGTACGCCAAGACCGGCGGCAAGCTTGCCGACTTTGAGCCGCATATGCTCAAGATTGCCGAGCTCTGCGAGGGCCTGCCCGTTTCCGCCGAGTCCACCGCGACCACTGCCGAGGGTATGATCGAGGAGGGCAAGCGCCTTGCCGCCCTCGCCCCCAACATCGTGGTCAAGCTTCCCGTGTGCGAGGCCGGCCTTGCCGCCTGCCGTGCGCTGGCCGATGCTGGCGTGCGCGTCAACATGACGCTCGTCTTCTCGCCGACGCAGGCCCTTATGGCCGCCAATGCCGGTGCTCGCTACATCAGCCCGTTTGTCGGTCGTTTCGATGACATCGCCGAGGACGGTATCTCGCAGCTCGACAACGTCGTGACCTGCATTAAGAACTACGACTGGACGGGCAAGAACGTCGACGACACCGTCGAGATCATCACCGCCTCGGTTCGTACGCCCAACCACGTGACCCAGGCCGCGCTACTCGGTGCCGATATTGCGACCGTGCCCATGGCCGCTCTCAAGAAGTGCCTGCATCATCCGCTGACCGACCAGGGCCTCGCCTCTTTTGAGGCTGACTGGCAGAAGGTCGTCGCTCAGGCTTAACGAGTGGATTGCCCCGGCATCGCGTCATCCGGTGCCGGGGTTGTTCTCAAGAGAGGAATTCGTATGACCAACCAGGAGCTGGCGAAGGTCGCCAATGAGGTCAGGAAGGGTGTCGTGACTGCGGTTCACGCGGCCAAGTCGGGACACCCGGGTGGATCGCTCGGTGCTGCCGACATCATGACGTATCTGTACTTTGAGGAAATGAATATCGATCCTGCCGACCCTCACAAGGCCGATCGCGATCGCTTTGTGCTCTCCAAGGGTCACGCGGCGCCGGGCCAGTATTCGGTGTTGGCAAATCGCGGCTATTTTCCCGTCGAAGAGCTCGAGACGCTCCGTCATATTGGCAGCCGACTGCAGGGCCATCCCAACATGAACGACGCCCCTGGCATCGATATGTCCACCGGATCGCTCGGTCAGGGCATCTCTGCTGCAGTTGGAATGGCGCTTGCCGCTAAGCACTGGGGCGACGGCTACCGTGTCTACACGTTGCTGGGCGACGGTGAGTGCGAGGAAGGCCAGGTGTGGGAGGCGGCCATGTTCGCCGGCAACCATGCGCTCGACAATCTTGTTGCCGTCGTCGACCACAACGGCTTGCAGATTGACGGCACGATCGATGAAGTCAACTCGGCCATGCCGCTCGCTGACAAGTTCCGCGCCTTTAAGTGGCATGTGATCGAGCTCGCCGACGGTAACGACATGGCGCAGATTGCCGCCGCCTTTGCCGAGGCTCGCAAAGTGAGCGACTCGCCCGTGGCCATTATCGCCGAGACGGTGAAGGGCAAGGGCGTCTCCTTTATGGAAAACCAGGTGGGCTGGCACGGCAAGGCACCCAACGATGAACAGTTTGAGCAGGCCATGGCCGAGCTCGCAGCAGCAGGGGAGGAGCTCTAATGGCAGACGTCAAGATAGTCGCCACGCGCGTTAGCTATGGCGAGGCACTTGTCGAGCTGGGCAATGAGCACGATGACTTTGTAGTGCTCGATGCCGACCTGGCCGCCGCCACGCAGACCGGTAAGTTTAAGGCTGCGCACCCTGAGCGCTTCTACGATGCCGGCATTGCCGAGAGCAACTTGATGGGGCTTGCCGCCGGCATTGCAACCACGGGCCACGTCGCCTTTGCGAGCACCTTTGCCATGTTCGCCGCCGGCCGCGCGTACGAGCAGGTGCGCAACTCCATCGGCTATCCGCACCTCAACGTCAAAATCGGCGCCACGCATGCGGGTATCTCGGTCGGTGAAGACGGCGCCACACATCAGTGCTGCGAGGACATCGCGCTCATGCGCACGATCCCAGATATGACGGTGATCGTTCCCGCCGATGACATCGAGGCTCGCGCTTGCGTGCGCGCCGCCTATGAGTTTGAGGGGCCAGTCTATATGCGCTTCGGCCGTCTGGCAACACCGGTCATCAACGACCACGAGGGCTATGAGTTCAAGATTGGTCGCGGCGTGGTCGTGCGCGAGGGGTCCGATGTGACTATCGTCGCATGCGGCCTCATGGTCGCCGAGGCGCTTGAGGCTGCCGAGGCGCTCGCTGCCGATGGCATCGATGCCGAGGTCATCAACATGCACACGATCAAGCCGCTCGATGAGCGCCTGGTGGTTGCCAGCGCCAAGAAGACCGGTCGCGTGGTCACTGCCGAGGAGCATTCGATTATCGGCGGTCTTGGCGAGGCCGTTGCCTCGGTGCTCGCGGAGCAGCATCCAGTGCCGATGCGTCGCGTCGGCGTGCACGATGTGTACGGCGAGTCCGGCCCTGCGGTCGATTTGCTGCATAAGTACGGTTTGGACGCCGACGGCATCGAAGCTGCGGTCAGGTCTGTGTTGTAAGGAAGGTTTCCATGGGATTTGTATCTGCCAACCAAGTGACGATCGGGTATACCGCCGCCTCGCGCGAGGACGCTCTGCATTATTTGTCCGAGCAGGCCATCGAGCTCGGCTTTGCCGATGACGCATCTGCCGTAGAGGCTGCCTTTATTGCCCGCGAGAACGAGGCCGAGACCGGCCTCGTCGCCGGTTTTGCCGTTCCGCATGCCAAAAGCGACGCGATCCACACGCCGGGTGTTGCCGTGCTTAAACTGGCCGAGCCCGTTGAATGGCCGAGCTTCGATGGGGTGCCCGTCGATGTTGCGCTCGCGCTGTATGTGCCCGCCGGCGAGGCTGGAACCACGCATCTGCGTCTGCTCTCCAAGGCTGCCGTGATGCTGATGGACGCCGGCTTCCGTGACAAGGTGCGCGCGAGCACCGATCCCGTTGAGATTGCGGAGCTCATCAATAGTGGACTCGAAGACTAGAACGGTCGTCCCGTTCAATCAATCGATCCTTCTCCAAGGAAAAGGGCCGCGACGCCATATAGGTGTCGCGGCCCTGTTTGCGTTTCCCCAGATAAAACCTACCAAAATAAACCTGTCCCTTTTTGACAGGCCTGCGGGTCAATGCCCGTCAAACGAAGTTGCGGTGGAATAGTTCCTGTTTATGCCCGATAGGCTGCAAAACAGGAACTAATCCACTGCAACTTAGGGTGCGGTTGGGGTGTATGCGTTTTGAGAGCAGGACCCATGGTTAGAGAGATTACGCTCGTCTCTCTAAATGTCTCTCTAAAGAGAAAGTAGGCTAGAGAGATAGTCTTAGGTAATCTAGCAGTGAATTCGATGCATCTCTCTAAATGTCTCTCTAAAACAAGGTGCTTATCTCTCTAAAGCTAGAGAGATATACGAAACTTTAGAGGGATAAATCTATTGTTTTAGAGAGACGGAATGCCAAATCTCGTCCGTCCGTTACCATCTGCCAAAAATGGCAGATAAAGGACTCATTGAGGTAATGGGTTCATCGACGAGCCGCAATCGCCGATATCGGAAGAAGTAGATGGAGCCGAGTCGCCCCTCTAGTGTCTCTCGAAGTTGGATGGGTGCTAGAGGGGTGATTGTCTTGCGATATTTCCCCAGATAAAACCTGCCAAAATAAGCCTGTCCCGTTTTGGTGGGTCAGTTAACGCAGTCCAGGTTGAGCATATGCGAGCGAGCGGGCTCCGGGTGCGGCAAGGTGACGTGAAACAAGCGGGCGCTGACCTTTTGGTCGCGCCCGTGAAGTTGAGCGTCAGATTGCCGTGCCCGGGGCCTGCGCAGCGCCGAGCAGTTACGCCGTTTGTAAAACGGCGTAACCTAAAGGTTCATGTTGCCGTGAATGTAGGGGGTGACCTCGGGGGAGATATGGTCGCAGCCCAGCTCGCGCAGCGCGGACTCGATAACGGCGGGCAGCGGGGTCTTGCCCTTGTCGTCGACGGCGGCACCGCCGAGGGTGGCAATCTTGGCGACATCTGCGGGTGCGGCCTCGATATGCATGCAGCCGCCGACCAAGCGCGCGCGTACCTGTGCCAGATCAAGATCGTGCAGGTAATCCTCGCAGGCGCGGATTAAATCGACCTTCTCGCGCGTAAGCTCCTCGCCCGTGGGGACGCGGGTGGCAAGACATGCTCCCGCCGGCAGGTTCCAAACGGGATAGCCCCATGCGCACAGCAGCTCGCGCTCTTCGTCCTTGGTAAAGCCGACCTCCATAAGGGGTGAGCGTACGCCGAGCTCTTCTGCCGCACGCATGCCGGGGCGGTAGTCACCGCGATCGCTTGCATTGCTGCCATCGATGACGGTGGGAAAGCCGAGCGACTTGGCGTGGTTGACGATGGCGGTAAAGCCAGCGTGCTTGCAGTGGTAGCAGCGATTGGCATCGTTGCAGGCTACTTGGGGGAGCTGCAGCTGATCGACCGAAAGATTGAGCACGGGGAGCTTAAAATGCGCCCCTTCATTGGCTTGCCCATCAACGGACCGCTCAAACGAGGCCTGTTCGGGCGTGCCGATGAGCGGCGTGGTGAGATGGACGAGGAGGGTATTGGTAGGCATGATGCGGGCGCATACGGCGGCCAAAAAGCTGCTGTCGACGCCACCGGAAAACCCGATAGCCACGCGCCCGTATGCCAAAAGCAGCTGTTCGAGCGCCGATAGCTTGTCTTGAAGCTCCTCTGCGGGTGCCGTGGTGTCTAAAATCATGAAACGATCCTTACCATTGAGTACTCGGTCGAAAACTATAATCCTAATGCGTTACTTGCCATAAGTCTTCTATCTGTGTAACGAAAGTGCAATATGGTATATACGTTATATACAAGTTGCCAAATGCGGTAGAGTTGCGGCAATACGACAGCGAGAGTCGATGGGGGACCGATATGATCAAGGCTGTTATTTTTGACATGGACGGAACGCTGGTCGATACCGAGCGTTTGGGGATTAAGGCCTGGAAGGCAGGCGCCGCTGAGCTGGGGCTCGCGATTGATGAAGCGCTGATCCATCAGTTTATCGGCCGCACGCTGCCCGATGTTATGGACATCCTTGATAAGCATTACGGCAGCCATGAAACCACCGAGGCGATCTATCGTCGCCACAAGGAGATTCGCGACGAGATGGTCAAGA
The DNA here is from genome assembly GCA_902494465.1 of uncultured Collinsella sp. GTDB lineage: Bacteria > Actinomycetota > Coriobacteriia > Coriobacteriales > Coriobacteriaceae > Collinsella. Next base: position 5,014 of record CABUTH010000014.1, on the reverse strand, counting down.
CCGAACTGGAACTTAAGGCCGGTGCCGCCGAGTGCCTAGACGAGCTGCTGGCTGCGGGCTATCACGTGGGTCTAGCGACGTCGTCGCGCCTCGTTACGGCCGAGCGCAACCTTAAGATGGTCGGTCTTTTTGACAAGTTTGAAACGGTAACGTGTGGCGAGGACGTCGTGCACGGCAAGCCCGACCCCGAGATGTATCTGCTCGCCTGCGAGCGCGCGGGCTTTGCTCCCGAGGAATGTGCCGTGGTCGAGGATTCGCGCAACGGCTGCGTCTCGGGCATCACGGCCGGATGCCATGTCTTCGCCGTCCCCGATATCGTGCCGCTGCCGCAGGACGTGGTGGATGGCTGCGAGGCCGTGCTCGATACGCTGTTCGATCTGGCGGCGGCGGTCAAGGCCGTGCGCTAGACAATTGCGTCGTTGAAACGAGCAATTGCCCACGTTTGCACTCAAGCAAAAGGGGTCCGGCAATGGTCGGGCCCCTTTTGCTTGAGCGGCGACTTAGCATACTTGCGGGCGTGCTATAGATACGCACCGAGGTTGATGGCCGTGGCGTCGGTCTGGCTGCTTGCCTGGGTGCTGGCGCGTTCCAGCAGGAACGGCCGCACGAGTTCTTGGCGGTTGATGTCCTCGATGGCCGTGACCGCGGTGACGGTGCGCGCGGCAGAGCCGATGTGGACGTGCTTGGTCTTTGCCGGGGCCTTGTTCTCAATTTGCTCCATGAGCAATTGAACGCCCTTGCGGCCAATCTCGTAGCCCGGGGGCGCTACCGTAGTGAGCGGGACCGATCCGCTCCAAGCGAGTGGGTTGCCATCGCAACCTGCTACGCGTACTTGCCCGGGGACGGCGATGCCTTTGTCGACCAGCGCCGAGATGACGCCCGAGGCCAGCACGTCGGTCAGACCGACGACAAAATCGGGACGTTCGTCCTCGGCGCGCTCGGCGATTTGGGCACCGATGCCGTAGCCGTCGGCAGCGGTATTCCATTCGCCGGCGTCGATGACTTCGATCTTGATATCGGGGTGCAGGGCGAGCGCCTTATGAATGCCAAGGACGCGCAGGGTGAGTTGCATAAATGCTGCTCGGCCGACGACGACAATATGGTGCGCGCCGCGGGCGATGGCAAGTTCGGCAATGATGCGACCCTGGGCCTCGTTGTCGGCCGCTACGTAGTAGCCGGGCTCGGAGCAATGGATGTCCAGATGGACGATCGGCACGGGCATCTTGGTCATGGCGGGGTGCCAGTCGGGGGATGCCATGGGCTGAACCATGACGCCGGACATCTGCGTGCCCATAAAATAGCGCAGGTAATGGTCCTCGAGAATGTCGTCGTTATCGGCGTTGGCGATGAGCAAGTCGTAGCCGTGCTTGCGGGCCTCGTTGTGGGCGCCGCTGGCGATTTGGAGCGAAAAGCCGTGATCGAGACGGGGGAGCACCAGGCCAAAGGACTTGGTGGCGCCGCCCGCGAGCTGACGAGCGCTTTGGTTGGGCAGGTAGCCCAGGCGATTGATGGTCTCGTTGATGAGCTTGAGGGTCTCGGGGCGCAACTTTTCGGGATGGTTGAGCGCGTTGGAAACCGTGCCCAGCGAAACCCCGGCCTCGCGCGCGACGTCGCTGATTTTTACCTTTGCCATAGCGGCCCCTTTGATGCGTTTCAAGTACAAGCCAGATTGTAGCATCGCCTGCCCCTGGGGTGTCAAAGTCCACCATGTTGAAAACCGCCACAAAGGTGCCTGTCCCCTTCGTGGCGGTGGGGTGCGCCTGTTGCCGTTAATACGGCAATCCTTCTGGTCAGCGCGGAATGCGCGCGAGGATACACTGTGCCCCACTCAAATGACACTGCGAAAATGGGGAGGGCATATGGCCGCCGCAAAGGACTACCAGAGCTATCTTAAGAACAAGTGCATCGTCGGTTACGGCATCGTCAACGGCGTCGTCAACGCACTTATCTTTATGGGCATGCACGCGGGGGACGCCGATATTACCTTTGCCGCCGGTAAGGTTGTCGAGGAGATTGCGCTGACGGGTGCCCTGCTCGGTCTCATCTTGACTTGGTGCGTGGTGCCGCTGACCAAGATGGACTTCAACAAGGGTGTTTACCTTGGTAATTCCGAAGGCTATGGTTGGCTGGCAAAGCTGCCCAAAAAGTCGATTCCCCTGTCGATCGTCGTCGGCATCATCGCTCTCGTAGTTGCCACGCCCCTTGCATGGCTTTGCACTTTTGTGCTCCCGCTGCCGCTTTCGCGCACGGGCATGATGATCTTTAAGGGCGTTATGTGCGCCGTTGCCGGCTGTGTGAGCGGCTACGCCGTCATCGGTGCCACCACCGCGGGTGTCGACGCCGGGGAAGTCGCCGCGACTGCCTAGGATTTTCCAACAATCAAACTGTCTCTTCAAAACGGTCGGCCCGAGCAAAGGGGTCGGCCGTTTTGCTTGACACGAGAAAAAGCAGATGCCCTTTAGGCCCGCCGTCAGAATTGCCGTATCTACGGCAATGGCTCTGATGCCGTCCGTATTGCGCTCCAGCCTATATTTGCCTCGACAAGACGCGCGGGCTCAAAGGGGTTCAATGCCCGCGTGAAACGGAAAAGAAAGGAACCAACACATGGCTAAAGCTAAAGCTGTGGCAGAGGAGAAGGGTGCCGAGAAGTTCATGCTTCTCCCCGTTCTCGTTCTGATCCTGGCCCAGATGGGCACTTCGGGCGATAACGGCGCCCTTTCGCTCGCCGCAACCGCCCTGACGCAGGACCTCGGCGCCACCACCGCCGACATCCAGCTCGCCAACATGGTCTACTCCCTCATGGCCGGCGCCTTTATGATCGCCGGTGGCATGATGGGCACCATCATCGGCTGGAAGAAGAACTTCCGCATGGGCGCCCTGCTGTGCGCCGCCGGCGAGGTCGTCCTTGCCGTTTCCCCCAACATGACCGTCTTCATTTGGGGCGGCCGTACCCTCGTGGGCTTCGGCGCGTCGTTCATGATTCCCTCGGTTCTGGGCCTCGTTCCCAAGATCTATCACGGTAAGAACCGCGTGCTTGCCTTTGGCTGCATAGGCGCCGCCTCCGGCCTTTCCGCTCTGCTGCCGCTGCTGCTTTCGATCGTGCTCATGGCCGCCGGCATGCGCGTGACGTTCTTCGTCCTCGCCGCCTACTTTGTACTCGTGTTCCTGCTGTCCTTCAAGCTGCCCGAGATCGAGCAGTCCGATGAGAAGCTCAAGTTCGATGGCGTTGGCGTTGCCCTTGCCGCAACCGGCCTGTTCCTGTTCCTGGTCGGCGTGTCCCGCATCTCCGCTTGGGGCCTCGTCGAGCCCTTCCCGGCATGCCCCTTCACCATCGCCGGTATCTCCCCCTGCCTGCCCATGGCTGTCCTGGGCGTGATCATCCTCATCGTTATGATCAACGTCGAGAAGAAGGTCGAGGAGAAGAACGGCTTTGCCCTGCTGCCCCAGTCTTTCCTTAAGACCCAGCAGGTCCTCGCCGGTCTCGCCGCCTCCGCCATCACGTTCTTCTTCATGGGTGTTCAGTCCATTCTGATGGCCCCCTACCTGCAGCTCGTTGCTGGCTGGTCTCCGGCTATCGTTGGCGTGCTCTCCATCGTCGTTGGCGTTCCGACCTTCGCCTTCTCCATCGGTATCCCCAAGTTCATGCCGAAGGCTAACCCGCGTCGCGTCATCCAGGTCGGCTACCTCACCCTTGCCGCCGCCCTGATCATCATGGCGTTCTCCGTTACGCTCGACGCTGCTTCCATGCCGGGCATTCTCATTGGCTGCGTTGTTGCCGGCTCGGGCGCCGGTATCGTTTCCGCCCAGGCCAACAACGTTGTCGCCCTTGCCGTGAACGAGCGCGACGCTTCCCAGTCCGGCGGCATTCAGACCACCATGCGTAACGTTGGCCAGGCCATCGGCATTGCCCTGCTGGGTGCCGTGCTGCTCTTTGGTATCACCAACTCCGTGAAGGATGCAGCCGCTAACGATTCCCGCATTTCCGAGTCCACCGTCGCCGCTATTTCCGAGCGCAATATCGACCTCGTCTCCGATGAGAACTTCCGCGCTTCTATTGAGGACATCGATATGAGCGATGAGGAGCGCGACGCCCTGGTCGAGATCAATGCCCAGTCCCGCTTCAACTCCACGCGTTTCGCTTACTACGTGGGCGCTGCCATCATCGTGCTTGGCCTGGCCACCACCCCTGCTATCAAGAAGTTCTCCAAAGAGGAGGAGTAGGTCATGAAGAAGCTGTACTTTAACGGCGACTTTGTTCCCATGACCGGCGAGGACGAGACTTTTGGGGCCCTGCTGGTTGCAGACGACGGCACCATCGCGTTTACCGGCTCGCTCGAGGAGGCTCGCGCTCAGGCAGAGGATGCCGAGGAGATTGACCTCAACGGCGCCTGCCTTATGCCCGGTCTGATTGACCCCCACAGCCACATCTCTGGCTGCACGCAGTACATCGTGGCTGCCGACCTTAACGGCGCGGCGGATTTCGATGAGATCGTCGAGCGTCTGGCTGCCTTTGCCGAGCAGCGCGGCATTGGCGAGGACGGCGTGATCATGGGTGTTTCCTACGACCAGAATTCCCTGGCCGAGCATGAGCACCCTAACCGTCACGTGCTCGACCGCGTGAGCGAGGCCATTCCGGTTATCGCCGTCCACGCTTCGAGCCACATGGTTGTTGCCAACACCAAGCTGTTGGAGCTTGCCGGCATTGCCGCCGAGACTCCCGATCCCGAGGGCGCTCGCTACGGTCGCGAGGCCGACGGCACGCCGGACGGTTACTGCGAGGAGCCGGGCGCTATGTGGCCGGTCTTTGCCGTGATTCAGCCGCGTCAGAAGATGGATATGGACGTCATGATCGGCGAGATGCAGGACATCTACCTGGAAAACGGCATCACCACCTGCCAGGAGGGTGCTACCACCGCCGACTTCGCAGCGCTGTTCTGCGGCCTTGCGAACAAGGGCCTGCTCAAGATGGACGTCGTGAGCTATCCCATGTACGGCGAGGATGTCGACAAAATCT
>CABUTH010000013.1 GCA_902494465.1 uncultured Collinsella sp. | reverse complement strand
CGTCGGGGCCTTTCGCGTTAACCCCGGGCTAATGCCCCTGCCGCTTGGCAAACCCTCGCGGGCGAATCCCGTCCGCCCCATCAGTCTACCTTGCAAGAAGGGCCCCGCCGGGCTTACGCCTGACGGGGCCCTGTCGTGTAGGTGAGGTCATATGTGACCGAACGGTTTGGCCTTAGGCCTCCATCTCGGCGAGTTCCTCCTTGGAGAAGCCGCAGGCAAAGACGACGGCAGCGGCGATGACAAAGGAGATTGCCATACCGACGATAGCCCAGACGGTGTTCATCTGGCCACCCTGCAGGTAGTTGGTGAAGACCAAGAAGTTGGACGCACCGCCTGCGAGGTAGTAGGTAACACCCATGAGGCCGGAGAACACAGCGCCGATGGCACCGCCGATGAACATGCCGAGCATGGTGCGACGGAAGCGCATGAGGATACCGAAGAGCGCGGGCTCGGTGACGCCGCCGGCGATGGCGGAGATGACGTAACCGATGGCGAGGGACTTCTCGTCGGGGTTCTTCATCTTGAGGAAGGCACCGAAGGCGCAGCCCCAGACAGCGGCCATAGCGCAGTTGGTGGAAACGAAGACGAAGGGATCGTAGCCGGCAGCGATGATCTGAACCTGAGCGAGCAGGATGACGGGCATGTGCATGCCGCAGACCACGAAGAGCTGCCAGAAGGCGCCGAGGATGGCCATGACGATCAGGATGCCGATGCCGCCAAGGTCAGCAAGGCCGAAGAGGGCGTTGGCGATCAGCGTGCCGATCTCGTTGCCGATCGGGGCGAGGACGATGAAGGCGATGGGGATCGTGACGATCATGGTGCAGAACGGCGTGAAGACCGTGGACAGCACATCGGGCATGACCTTCTTAAAGAACTTCTCAACAAAGTACAGGACGGGCACCGAGAGGATGATCGGCAAGACGGACTGCTGGTAGTTGGCAGCGGCGATCTGGATGCCGTAGACGGAGATGATTCCGCCACCCTCCTGAGTCGCGACGCTCACGACGGACGGGGCCATGAGAGCGCCGCCGAGGAGCATGCCCAGAACCGGAGAGGCGCCGAGCTTCTTAGCAGCGGCATAGCCCAGGTAGATGGGGATAAAGGTAAATGTGGCCTCATACAGGGTGGTGTAGAGGAACGTGTAGGTCGGATCGGTATCGGAGAGAACGCCGAGCATGGTGGGACCGAGGACCGCAGCGATGGTGCGGAACAGACCGCCGGCCATGAGCAGCGGGATCAGCTGAGTCATGGAACCCGACAGGTAGTCGAGGATGATGTTGGGCAGGTTCTTGAGCTCGAACTTCTCCTTAGGAGCGTCGAGGTTCTCGTCGACCGCAGCACCCTGCTTGACGCCGGACATGGCGACGAACTCGGCGAGCACCTTGGGCACGTTCTGTCCGATGATGACCTGGAGCTGGCTGCCGGCGAACTGGCAACCCAGAACACCCTTGACCTTCTTGATCTTCTCCACGTCGGCCTTGCTGTTATCCTTGAGCGTCAGACGCAGGCGCGTCATGCAGTTGGTGGCGACGGAAACATTCTCCGCACCGCCCACGAGCTCGAGGACATCGGTGGCAATCTGCTTGTTATCTACTGCCATGGGACCCCTCCCCATATCTTCGTGTGCCAGCCCCCTTGGGCTTAGGCACGCCTTTGGCCCGGCGACTATAACCCCTTACGGTTGCCGGACCCTTGGATACGCTTTTGTAAACAAGGTGTTTACTGAACGTTTACGGGCTTTAGTTTACACGGAGCGCCATATTTGTGGCAATTTTGCCGTCTACAGTCCGGTGAACGGTAGGAAATCGGGGGTGAACGTATTTGAATGGCGGGAAATGGTCTCTTTGACCCTCTATTGATATATAGCCATTTACGTGGGATTTTATTTTGATGAACACCTCACTGATCTGTTAACTCATCAACAGAATCCCTGCTAGAAGCTAGTAAACATATGTTTAGTAGCTCACGACGTGTTCAATTTTGCCGTTTACCGAGTTCATCTGGTTATTCTTCAATTCTAGATTACACTAAACATGTTTAGTTTGTATTGCCGCAGATGCCAGGCATTCGCGGCGTAAGGGAGGCAGCTCATGGAGCTCAAATTGTGTACCTACGCAACCGTCACCACCTTGGGCGACTTTGGCCCCTGGATCAGCAAGGTCGTACTCGACCTGCCCTGCACCGTGCGCGCCAACGACATCGACGCGAACACCTTCCATATATATGTAGAGCGTCACGAGCGCTCGGGCGAGGTTCTGATGCGCAAGGAGCGCGGCGCCGACCATGCCGCGCCCTCCGTGGGTTACATCGACATTCTCGCCGTATATCCGTGCGACGAGAACGGACGTAAGCTCGCCGTGGGCACCCATGTGGCGCTCGAGGTCGCCGAGCAGCGCCTGACCAAGACCATCGAAGGCGGCGTCATGGGCTCGCGCATGCTCGATGACCAGCTGCGCATCACGCAGCTCACAGCTCTTCCCGGCAACGACGGCGACGATCCCACCTGCGGCCTGGTCTTCGACACCTGCCGTGGCGATATCTGCCCCGCGCTCAAAGGCTGGAGCAACGCCACGCAAAAGACCGCCGTCGACGGCATCGCGCTCGAATACGGCTTCTTTGAGCCCAGCTTTAAGGCCGAAGACTCGGCATGCTTCAACCCTTTTGCGCCCGAGGCGACGGTCGTGCCCCAAAAGGCACCGCTCGTGGTGTATCTGCACGGCGCCGGCGAGGGCAAGGGCGCCACGCAAGGCGAAGGCGCCACGCGTGCCTATATCGGCAACCGCGTGACGGCCATTAGCCAGGCGCAGATCCAGCGCTACTTTGGCGGCTTTGCCTGGGTGCTCGTGCCGCAGTCGCCCACGTTTTGGATGGACAACGGCGTCGAGCAACTCGGTCGCTCCAACCAGAGCATCTACTCCTCCGTGCTCAAGGCGCTTATCGACGAGTTTGTCGCCGAGCATGCCGACCGCATCGACACCGACCGCATCGTGGTCGCCGGTCTTTCCAACGGCGGCTTTATGACCCTGCGCCTGTGCGCCGACTACCCCGATTTCTTCGCCGCGGGCCTTCCCTGCTGCGCCCCGTGGTACAACGCCACGGACGAGGACGTGGCCGCGCTCGCCAAGACGCCGCTGTGGTTTACGCACTCCAAGGGCGACGAGCTCGTGCACCCGCAACAGACCGTGCTGCCGCTGTTCGCGCGCCTGCGCGGTGCCGGCGCCAACGTGCATCTCACCTACTTTAGCCATGTCGAAGACCTGACCGGCGTGTATCGCGAGGCCGACGGCTCGGCCAAAAAGACGTTCAACCACGGCGTGTGGATCCACCAATTCAACGACCTGTGTTATCAAGACTTCAACGGGGGCAACGTACTCATCGACGGCGAGCCGGTGGGCTGCTGGGAGTGGTCGGCCAGGGTTTCGAGGTAACCATCCCATCGGGGGGCTCTGACCTTTAGTTTTGTAAACGTCCTCGCGCATGAGCTCCGCTTATCCTGCTCCTTCGGAGCATCGGATAAGCGGAGCTCGCGCTGCGGAATGTTTACAAAACTAAAGGTCAGAGCCCCCTAAGTTAACGTTGTTCGAAACGCTGGTCGGCCGCTTCCGGCAGCACGCCGGGTCGGTGGCGATGGGGGCGTGGGTCCCGTCTTGTCTTGCGCGTAACTGGCTGAATTGATTTTGATTGGAGCTGTTCCTATGTCCCAGAAGTTGACTCGGGTGATTGTTACCACTGATATGGAAGTCGATGATATGAACTCGCTTGTTCATTTGGCTCTGTATCTCAACTTGCTTGATGTTCAGGCTGTGGTGTATACGGCTTCGCAGTATCACTTTCTTGGGGATGGGGTTCATACGCTCGGCGAGGTGAATTCGCATTGGCGGACCAAAGGGCGGCGCTCTTATGAGTGGGCTGTTGTGCCTCATGGGCCCGATCCGCTAGCCGGCGAGCTTCGTGAGTATCGGCCGTTTCCCGAGCATTGGATTGAGAATCTCTGGAGTAATGAATATACCCAGGCTTGGCCGCAGTTGCAGGCAAATGCGGACGCCGCCGGTGAACCGCCGTTTCCCACGCCTGCCCAGATGATCGAGCGTACGTTTGTGGGAAATGTTGCTTTTGAGGGTGATGTGCGCGAGGAGACTGAAGGGTCTCACGTCATCGCCGATGCCATCATGGACGATGACCCGCGCACGCTGTGGCTGCTCAGCTGGGGTGGTATGAATACGATCGTTCGCGCCCTCATGAGTATTGCCGAGCGTTATCGCGCCACACCCGAGTGGCCCGCCGTGCAGCAGCGGGTCTATCAGAAGGTGCGCGTGATGGGCGTTGCCGATGGTGTGGGGCAGGATAACTCGTGGCTCGACCATGGGCGCGAGCTCTTTCCCGAGCTCATCTTTTGGCGCGTGCCCTATATGTATGGCGGCTATGTCGACGCCAAGATGGCTCAGCCCGATACGCTGCCGTTGTTTCAGGCTCCTTGGCCCAAGCAGAACCTCACGCAGGGCAACGGCCCCCTCATGGCACGTTATATGCTCTATGGCGATGGTAAGGTCTACGAAAACGAGCCCGAGCGCTTTCAGTTTGGCAAGCATGCCCGTCTGGATTGGGGCCTAGAAGGCATGCCCACGGTGCAGTTTGAGCGCGGCGATTTTATGGCCGAAGGCGACAGCATGACCTATATTCCGCTGCTTCCGTTTGGCCTGCGCGGTATCGACGACCGTGACTTCGATACGCTACTCGGCCGCATGTTTCTTGATGGACATCCCGATGCGAACGCGCCCGCCGGTTTTGCCTCCATCGGCACGCCCGCAGACGACAATCTCAATCCCTATCTGCGTGCCTATCAGGAAGACTTTGCCGCCCGCGCGCAATGGTGCGCCCATGATCCGGCCATCTGCTCGCATCCGGCACATGTTGTCGAGGTCACGGCCGACCGCAGCGCCGCAGCCGGCGAGCGCGTCGACCTTACAGCGACCATCGTCGACCCCGACGACAAGGGCTTCGATGCACATTGGGATGTGGCCGTAGACCCATCGAGCTATGCAGGCGTCCAGGATCTGTCGATGTGGCAAGAATGCACGGTAGACACCGCTTTCGTCGTGCCCGCCGACGCACGACCCGGCGACCGCTTTGTGCTCACCCTCACCGTGCAGACGCACGTCGAGCGCACCTGTACCCGCTACGCCCAGGTCGCCCTGACCGTGGCATAGCAAGGACAGCGCCCACATTCGGCAGCCGCCGCATTCGACAAAGAGTGTCCCCAGGCGCCAAACGAGCGGGGATTTTTGGACACCCAAATGACGAGAGTGGATAATCTCCCACTTTGAGCCTGCACACAGGCCAAAAACGGGAGATTATCCACTCTCATTCTGCGGGTACTCATTGGGGACGTACTTAAATGACTAGTCACACTCATTGGGGACGCACTTAAATGAGTAGTTTCACTCATTTAAGTACGTCCCCAATGTCTAGAATGCGTCCCCAATGTCTAGTCAAAAAATGGGCCATGTGTCCCAGTTGTGGAGACTCGTTGAGCCGTCTGGGTATCGTGAAAGGCTGCGCACTCCCCCATCATCAAAAGTGACACACGCTACCAGTTGATGGGAGGCAGCCATGGGCTTCTTTGACAAGATGTTCGAGAAGAAAGAGTGCGCGATTTGCGGTACCGAGCTGGGACTTCTAGGTAAGACAAAAATCAATGAAGGCTACCTGTGCAAAGAGTGCGCCGGCAAGCTCTCCCCCTACTTTCACGGCTATCGCTCCAGCACCGCGGACGATATCCGCGAGCAGCTCGCCTACCGCGAGGCCAATGCCGAGCGCCTGGCGTCGTTCAACCCCACGCGCACGCTTTCTGCCGGGCGCACCAACATCATGCTCGATGAGGACGCGGGCCTGCTGATCATCACCTCGCAGAGCCGCTGGCGCGATGCCAATCCCGACATCATCGAGTTCTCGCAGGTACTCGGCTGTGATATGGATATCGACGAGCATCGCACCGAAATCTATCGCGAGACCGAGGACGGCGAGCGCGAGAGCTACAACCCGCCGCGCTACGACCTGGATTACGACTTTAATCTGACCATTCACGTCAACACGCCGTACTTTACCGAGATCAACCTGCGCGTAAACGACTCCACCATCGATCAGCGCGGCTCCATCGAATACCGCGAGGCCAAGCGCCAGGCAACCGAGGTCCGCGACGCGCTGGTGCAGCTGCGCCAGGAGACGCGCGACAGCGTCGTGGCCGCCAAGGCCCCCAAGACCGCGGTGACCTGCCCCTTCTGCGGAGCCACCACCATTCCCGATGCCAGTGGGCGCTGCGAATACTGCGGCGGCGCCATCGGCGCATAGCCTCCGGCACGGAAAGGACCGATCATGGCCTTCGAGAGCGTCAACTATCAGTGCCCCGCGTGTGGCGGCCCCCTTCACTTTGCCAGTGCCGAGCAAAAGCTCGTCTGCGACTACTGCGATTCGCGTTTTGAAGTCGAAGAAGTCGAGGCACTCTATCGCGAGCGCCAGGACAAGGCAGATGCCAAAGCCGATGCCGCAGCCGCAGCTCCCAAACCTGCTGCCGACGACGCGGTGCAGGAGCTCGCCCAAAACGCCGGCTACATCTGCTCGTCGTGCGGCGCCGAGCTCGTGTCCGACGGCACCGTCGCCGTCACCACCTGCCCGTACTGCGGCAACTCCGCCGTGGCGCCCGGCCAGCTCTCTGGCGACTTCTCGCCCGACCTGGTGATTCCGTTTAAGCTCGGGCGCGACGACGTCACGGCCGCACTCAAGGAACACTACAAGGGCAAAATCTTGCTGCCCAAGAGCTTTGTCACCGGCAACCACATCGACGAGGTCCAAGGTGTCTACGTGCCGTTTTGGCTCTACGGCGCCCGCGTTGACGGCGAAGTGTACTTTGACGCGACCAACGAGACCGTGACCGAGGAATCCGACCGCACCGTCACGACCACCGACCACTACGATGCCTATCGCAAGGGCAATATCTCGTTTAAGCGCGTGCCCGTCGACGGATCGTCCAAGATGCCCGACGGCCACATGGACGCCATCGAGCCGTTTGACTACGACGCGCTGCGTCCGTTCTCGGTCGCATATATGCCCGGCTACATCGCCAACCGTTACGACGAGGACTGCGAGACCTGCAAGGCGCGCGCCGAGCGCCGTATGGAAGAAAGCACGATCTCGGCCCTGCGCGAGACTGTCGTCGACGAATACGACGATGCCACGGTCGAAAGCAAGCAGCTCGACTACACCTGGGAAGACAGCGACTACGCCCTGTTCCCCGTCTGGATGCTCTCCACCTCGTGGAACGGCAAGAGCTACCTGTTTGCCATGAACGGCCAGACCGGCCGCTTGGTCGGCGAGCTCCCCTGCTCCAAGCCCAAGCTCGCCATCGCCTCGGTGCTGTTCTTTGTGATCGGATTTGTCCTCTCCCAGATTCTCTTTATGGGCGAGAACGCCTTCGATCCGGATTACCTCGCCTTTGATATCGAGGGCATCCTCATCAACATCATCGCGCCGCTGATCATCGTGATTATCGGAGACGTGCTACTGGTAGGCCAGCTCAAGACGGCCAACGAGGCCACCCACGCCGACGAGTACTGCGGCGAGCTCGACCTGACCGAGAAGCACGACGCCTTCAGCCACACCGAGACCACCGTTGTCATGAAAGACGACAAGGACGACTAAGCAATCCAACCAATACCACCCGGCCTTTGACGAGAAAGGAAGATCACCATGGGACTCTTGAAAGCTGGATTGGGAGCTGCCGGCGGCGTCATGGCCGACCAGTGGAAGGAATTTATCTACTGCGAATCGATGCCTGCTGACGTCTTGGCCTGCAAGGGCAGCAAACGCACCGGTGGCCGCAGCTCCAACACGCGCGGCGAGGACAACGTCATCTCCAACGGCTCCGTCATCGCCGTCAACGACGGCCAGGGCATGCTCGTGGTGCAAAACGGCAAGATCATCGAAGTCGCACTGGAGCCCGGTGAGTTCGTCTTCGATACCGGCAGCGAGCCGAGCGTCTTTAGCGGCAACCTAGGCGATTCCATCAAGGAGACCTTCGCCAATATCGGCAGCCGCTTTACCTTTGGCGGCGACGCGGGCAAGGACCAGCGCGTCTACTTCATCAACACCAAGGAGATCATCGGCAACAAGTACGGCACCGCCTCGCCCGTGCCCTTCCGCGTGGTCGATAACAACATTGGCCTGGACGTTGACATCTCCGTGCGCTGCAACGGCGAGTACTCGTACCGCATCACCAACCCGCTGCTGTTCTACACCAACGTGTGCGGCAACGTGACCGATAGCTATACGCGCGACAAGATCGACAGCCAGCTTAAGTCCGAGCTGCTCACCGCCCTGCAGCCCGCCTTTGCCAAGATCTCGGAAATGGGCATCCGCTACAGCGCCATCCCCGGCCACACCACCGAGCTCGCCCGCGCGCTCAACGAGGTCCTCTCTGCCGATTGGCGTGACCTGCGCGGCGTCGAGATCGTGAGCTTTGGCGTCAACTCCATCGCAGCCTCGCAAGAAGACGAGCAAATGATCAAGGACCTGCAGAAGGCCGCAGTCATGCGCGATCCCACCATGGCGGCAGCCAACATTGCCAGCGCCCAGAGCGACGCAATGCGCGCGGCAGCCGCCAACCCCAACGGCGCGATGGCAGGCTTTATGGGCATGGGCATGGCAGGTGGCATGGGCGGCATGAACGCCAGCCAGCTGTTCGCCGCCGGCCAGGCACAGCAGCAGGCCGCCCCGCAGCCGGCTCCGGCACCCGCTCCCGCACCGGCTCCTGCCGCTGCCCCCGCGGCCGGCACATGGACCTGCAGCTGCGGCGCCACCAACACCGGCAAGTTCTGCTCCGAGTGTGGCAGTCACGCACCCGCCCCGGCACCGGCCAAGTGGTTCTGCCCCAACTGCGGCAGCGAAAACGGCGGCAAGTTCTGCAGCAACTGCGGAACGCCCAGGCCCTAGCCCCTCTATCTGGTAATTGGCGGGGGATCCGCCACCCCCGCATTTGCTTCTATGGGTTTCGTTCGATAAAGGAGGACACCATGAAGACAGCGTTCAAAAAGTCCGTACTCGCATTTCTGACATGCGTCCTTGCGCTCGCCTTTGCCCTAACGGGCTGCAGCGGCGGCGGCAAAGACCCCAAGGCCAACTTCGTCGGCAGCTGGGAACTCTCGGGTGGAACCCTGGAGGGCGAAGAACTGACCGATGAGTACATGAAGATGCTCGAGGATTGGGGTGTGCACTGCGTCCTGATTCTCGATGAGGACGGTACAGGTGCCCTCGACCTGTTCCTTGAAGTCGTCGACCTGAAATGGGAGGCAAAGGACGCCACCACCGTAACCATCACCGCCGAAGACGAGTCGCATGACATGAAGCTCAAGGACGGCAAGCTCATCCTCGAAGAGGATGACGGCAATCTTGTCTTTACCAAGTCCGACAAGGACCTGTCCGGCACGGTGAAGAAGGATCGCGAGGCGGCCGAGAAGGAAGAAGAGATCGACGAGGCCGTCGAAGACGACGACGTCCAGAAGATTGAAATCTCCCCCGCCGTCACCGTTGCCGATGACGACCTGTGCACCATCACCATCACCGAGAAGTTCAAGGACGAGTGGGGCGACATCGGTTTTGTCGTCAACATCACCAACAAGAGCGACAAGGACCTGACCTTCTACGCTCCTTCCGGCAAGACCAACATCAACGGCACCATGAAGGAACCCTGGTTCTCGGCTCACCTGATGCCCGGCACCAACGCCACCGAGGAATTCACGTTCTCGAGCGGCGAGCTTGACAGCCTTGACGACCTGGTCAACACGACCATCGGCATCGACGCCTACCTGACCGATTCCTACGAGGACGTCGCCTCCTACAGCGCAACCATCGCGTAGCGGTAGACCACGACAGCCGCGGATTGGCGGACACATCCGCGCACACCAGACGGGGCCGCAGGAGATGATCCTGCGGCCCCGCCGCTTTATGCCGACAGCACTGCCCATACAAGCAGGCCGCCCGCCGTTTTTAGATGCGAAACGGTGGGCGGCCTATCCTTGCGGTGCCGGAACACGGGTGAGCGCGTCGATTACGGGCGCTCCATGTTGGGAACGATGCTACCCTCGGTCACCGCATGCACGGCCAGGCGCATGATGTTGTCGTAGCCGGTCTTGCTCAGGATCTCCGAGATGCGGCGCTTGATGGTGCCCTCACTCATAAACAGCTCGGCCGCGATCTCGCGACGACTTTTGCCCTCGCAGGCAAGGCGCAAAATCGATAGCTCGACATCGTCGAGGGCTGCCGTGCCCGAAAAAATGCTCTCGGGCGGCTTGGGAAACGTGCAGTAGCCAGCCAACGTGGAGCGCATCACGGCGAACAGCTCGTCGATACCGACGTTCTTGTACACAAAGCTATCGACGCCCGCCTCGCGGGCCTGATCGACAAAGGTGATCTCGGGCATGCCTGTCATGATAATGATGCGACACTCGAGCAGCTGCTCCTTGATGCGTGCCGCCGCCACGATGCCGTTTGAATCGTGTTCGGTGCACACGTCCATCAGTATCATGTCCGGGCGCTCCTTGAGCGCGACACCCAAGGCCTCGGAGGCATCGGCGATCGCGGCAACGACGGTCATATCGGGCTGGTCGCCAACGGAGCGCGCCAGGCTCTCGCGCAGGATGGCCTGATCTTCGACAATTAACACGCGGATCATGAGTTTCTCCTTTGCGACGTGTCGTTGGCGTTAAGCGGAATGGATACCGTAAGCGTAAAGGGCGGGGCGGCGTGGACCTCTAGGCTGCCACCCAGATCTTGCGCGACATGCCTCATACCTGGGATACCCGTTCCCTCGCGATACGATACGGGGGCCGGGGACCCGTCGTTAGAAATCGTCATGTGCGCGACGGCGTCAGCATCCGTCCTCTCCTGCCACAAGCGCACATGGACCCGATGCGCCTGCGCATGCTTGGTGGCGTTGGTCGAGGCCTCGCGGATAATCTGCAAAAAGGCGGCGGCGACACGCGCGTCCTCAGGCAGCGCACCCTCAACATCGATCTGCACGCTCACCAGGCCAAAAGCATGGACGATATCGCCCAGTTGCTCTGCCGGTTCGGTGTCGCCCCCGCTGCGCAGATCGGCAGCGATTGAGCGCAGCAGCGGGTCGATCTGCTCGAGCGACTCGTCGTCCAAGCGCCCCTCCTCCAAATAGCGATGAAGGATTGATAGGCGCTGGCCGATCACATCGTGAACGCGGGCGCGCATGCGCAGATAGGCCGCATTGTCGGCAACTTTTTTGACTTCTTCGATCTGGGCCTGGAGCTCTTGGCCCGCAAGCTCAAGCAGGTGGTTGGCCTGCGCCAGGCGGTCATGCGCATGCGCATACTCTGTCACATCCAGACCGATTATGCGCTCGAACGAACGGCCCGAGACCATAACGCCATCGCACACAAACAGGCGAATCTCGGCGGGAGAAACCTCGACCACCGCACGCGCCTCACCAAAGCGGTCCAGGTTGATCCGCACGCGGTTCTTACCGCCTTCGGGCATTTGCATGCTGAGCTTGCGCAGGTCGTTCCATGTACCGCTCATATCGCCTAGGTCGGTGGGCATATGAAGCTCCACCAGGTTTTTGCGCATGCAGCGGTTCATGAGCAGTGGACGGCCCCTCGAGTCCAGATACAGGATGCCCACGGGAATCACGTTGATGGTTTCGATCGTCGAGAACGCGGTGATATCCTCCTGGCGGTTGCGGACGTCCATCAAGAGCGCCGCGACGGAACGGAACAGGAAGAACGCTCCCTCTGCGATAAGGACAACGGCCCACACCGAGCCCATGGCAAAAACCACCGGCGGTGTCACGGCGCCAACAAGCAGCAGCTCGGCCAGCATGACAGGGCGACGATAGTGCACCATAAGGACCACGCCATAGGCAAAGATCGCGGCATTGAGCCACAGCACTCCGCCCATTGCCCTGGCGCAAACGTCAAGCGGCGCCACCAGATACGAGCCAGACGACGCGAATAAGATGAGCGCCGAAATCATCAGGTGAAGCACAAGGCTCGTCTCGTAGGCGCAAATCACCTTACGGTTATAGGACGAGCGGCGCGATGCGATGAGCGGGACGTGGATCATCTGCAGACACGCAGCCAGGGCAAAGACAACATCGAGCGCAACGATTTGGGGAAGGATGAACGAAATCTGCATCGTCACTCACCCGCCCTCGGCATCAAGACGATCATGCGCAGCTGACCGGGCTCGCCCTCAAGGCGGTATGCCACGTTGCGCCCTTGCAGAGCGCTTTCGAGCTCTTGCGCAGCGGGCGTCTGCGAAAGATCTTCATCATCGTTGGAAAAAAGCGTGGCGCGCAGCTCGACACTGCACCGGTCATGGTCGCCCAAGTGATACATAAGCGCCGGATGGTCGGTGGTGTAGGCAAAAAACGCAAAGTCATACACGCAGTCGTACAGGGCGCTTACCGTACTGGCGTGCATCGGGCGCCGTATGGCGATAATCGAAGCGCAATCGACATCGATGGTGCGCAGGTCGCTTGCGAGCTCATTGGCAATGAGTTGAATGCGGTCGCGATCAAAACCGCTCTCCCCGTGCTGCGCCAACGTGAGCGACCCTTTGCGCTTGCAATAGGCGACGAGCATCTTGGCGCGCTGCAGCATGCGGTAACGCTCGTGTGAAGACGCCTCGTCGGTCAACGGTGGCAGCGAGCTCAGCAGGTCGTACATCTCTTCGAACGCGCGGGCAAGCGCCTGGTCCACGTCTTGGACTAGCAAGGTCTCGGCCTCTTGATCTGCCAGATGCGTCTTAAGATCGTAGTCGGCCGTGAGCAGCTCATTTTGGCGCTGCAGCTCCATGCGACGATGTGCCAGTTCACGGTTAAGCTCGTTGAGCTCCGACACGTCTTGGGCAAGCAGGGCCGATCCGCCCAGCAGTGGAAAGGCGCGATACATTGCATCGGGATCGGACGCCACGGCAAAGGCATGGGCATGCCCGTGTTCCTGGGCCCGCAGCTCTTCGCACACGCCCGCCGGCATTGGCTTTGACACCGGTGTGGCATAGACTTCCTGCAGGTCGCGCGTTAGAACTTTGAGGTCGAGCGGCAAGGTATCGAAGATGCCAGCAATGTCGTGATATGACGGAATGACACCGCAATCGAGACAGATTTCCATCGCCACCACGCACAAGACGCAATAGACGAGCGAGAAGTTGAGCCTCCATGCCCAGGGCACGCGCAGAGCATACGAGATGGCAAAGAACGCACCACCCAACAAAACAAGCGCCGCCGTGCCCGAGAAACGTTGGATGCGAAAGGACGAGGACCGGCCCACCAGGATAAAAAAGGCCACGAAGTTAAAGGCCGTCCACACTAAGACGGCGAAATAGCCCCAGCCGTACGTGTAATCGTTGCTCCAGGTGTCGCTTGCACGGTCAAAGTGGAATACCTGCCGGTGGAAATCGTTGGTGAGCACAAAACCGATAAGTAGGATGGCCACGACCCACAGGATGCTGCGATAGCGACGGCCCGCACGGTGTTGTTCCAGCCCCGCAAGGCGCAGGCCGCACAGCTGGTAGAGCAGCGGAATGAGCGTCATGGGCACGTAGTACAGGTACCACAGCACGGTGGCATAGAACGGTGTGAACGACTTGTATTTGAGGATGACCTCAATCATCCAGAGGGCGCAGATGGTGGCGACGGCAACAAGGCGGCGGCGCAACACATAGTCCAAACAGCGCAGATAGACTGATACGCCCCAGATCGAAAATATAATTGCGGCGACAAGCAGCGGGAGAGAGCTCGAATGGACGAGCGCATCCACGACCTCTTCGGACACCTCGCTATAGGCGGGCACGGCGTTAGAAAGCTTGGGGTCGGAGGCAAACAGCGCCGGCAAGACTGCCAAAAGCATGAGGAACAGCACGGTGATGGCGCCGGCGATAGCAAAGACGCGGTGACGGTACACCTGATGCGTTATACCAACAAGGAATCGCGGCATGGCGAAGAGCCTGCCGCCCCTGGGATCCGCCACGGGTGCGGATCGGGCGGCCGCGTGGCCGATATGTCGCTCGCGGGTACCCATAGTGCTTTTAGTGTACCGACAGGCGGGCCCAAAAAGCGGGCCACATGTCCCAAAATCCGCCGACGGCGAGGGACGTCGCCAGCTGCCACTCATTTAAGTGCGTCCCCAACGAGTGCAAATGACGAGAGTGGATAATCTCCCACTTTGAGCCCACAAACAGGCTAAAAACGGGAGATTATCCACTCTCATTCTGCGGGCACTCATTTAAGTACGTCCCCAATGAGTGCTTTCACTTCTTTTAACAAAACGCCCGGCGGGCATTAACTGCTCGCCGGGCGTTTTGGTTAGGAAACTCTGAAGTTGAGTGTCTCGGCTTCCTTAGGACAGATCCTCACCATTCGTTTCAATGACATGCTTGTACCAGTGAAAGCTCTTCTTTTTGGAACGCTTGAGGGTGCCGTTGCCTGCATCGTCGCGGTCGACGTAGATAAATCCATAGCGCTTAGACATCTCGCCCGTGCCGGCAGACACCAGGTCGATCGGGCCCCAGGTGGTGTAGCCCAGCAGGTCAACGCCGTCCTCGGTCACCGCATCGCGCATCGCGGCGATATGCTGGCGCAGGTAGTCGATACGGTAGTCGTCGTTGATGGAGCCATCCTCCTCGACAACATCCTTGGCGCCCAGACCGTTCTCGACCACAAACAGCGGCTTTTGATAACGGTCGTACAGGTCGTTGAGGGTGATGCGGAAGCCCAGCGGATCGATGGCCCAGCCCCACTGGCTCTCCTGCAGATAGGGGTTCTTGGCGCCGGCGAAGGCGTTGCCCTGGGTGCGCTCGACATCGGGGTTATCGGCGCCGGCGGAGCAACGGGTGCTGTAATAGCTAAAGCTGATGAAGTCGACGGTGTTGGCGGCCAGGATCTCGCGGTCCTCATCCGTCATGCCCACATCGATGCCCAGACGCTCGAGCTTCTTGACGGCATAGGCCGGGTAGTAGCCGCGGCTCTGAACGTCGACGAAGAAATAGTTGCTCTGGTTGTCAATCTGCGCCTGACGCACATCGCTCGGACGGCAGCTGTAAGGGTAGTAGGTGCCGGCAGCGAGCATGCAGCCGATCTTGACCTCGGGGTCGATTTCGTGGGCGATCTTGGTTGCCCAAGCGCTGGCGACGAGCTCGTTGTGGGCGGCCAGGTACTCGACGGCCTCCTTGTTCTCGCCCTCCTCAAAGACCAGACCGGCACCCATAAACGGCAGGTGCAGGATCATATTGATCTCGTTGAAGGTGAGCCAGTACTTCACCAGGCCCTTGTAGCGGGTGAAGATCGTGGTCGCGAGGTTCTTGTAGAAGTCGATGAGCTTGCGGTTGCGCCAGCCGCCGTACTCCTTGATGAGGTGAATCGGGCAGTCGAAGTGCGTGATGGTCACGAGCGGCTCGATGCCGTGCGCCTGACACTCGCGGAACACGTCCTCGTAGAAGGCCAGGCCGGCCTCGTTGGGCTCGGTCTCGTCGCCATTGGGGAAGATGCGGGTCCAGGCCAAGCTCATGCGGAAGGTCTTAAAGCCCATCTCGGCAAAGAGGGCGATGTCCTCCTTGTAATGGTGATAGAAATCGATGCCGGTCTGCGCGGGGTAGTAATAGCCGTCCTCAAAGTCGAGCATCTTGCGCTGTCCGGAGACCACCGCGAAGCGCTCGGGGCCGTGCGGGGCCACATCCACGTTGGCCAGGCCGCGGCCATCCACATCGTAAGCGCCCTCGCACTGGTTGGCAGCCGTCGCGCCGCCCCACAGGAAGTCTTTACGGAAAGCCATGCATCAATCCTTTCACACGCTGTTTGTCATGGCTTCAGTATCCCCGCAAACAGCACGTCGCTCAACGGCAACAGCGCAGGTCGACACTTCTTTTCGCACACGGCGGCCCGGCAGCCGCCCCTGCCTGACACTTTCTGATACCGCCGCCCCAAACCACCACAAAGGAGACAGACACCTTTGTGGTGGTGTGGGGCGGCTTGTCTTGATCTGTAACAGGTAGACCGCCAAAACCGGGCCTGGTGTTACAGATCGAGATCTTTCGGGCACACTCTGCGGTTTATCTCAATCTGTAACAGGAAGAGACGATTTGGCCCATCAGATGTTACAGATCGAGATAAACAGGAAGCTCCTAGTCGCAGGTGATGTCGAGGTTCTTGCCGACGAGGCCCGCGTAGCCGCCTTCGGCTGCCTTGGGGCTGTCGGCGTGGCAGAGAACCCACTTGTCGGCCTTCCAGTAGCAGTAGCTGTCGCCGACCGCGGGCATGTCGGCTGCGGCCTCGGGGCGCGGACCATTGG
The DNA here is from genome assembly GCA_902494465.1 of uncultured Collinsella sp. Lineage (GTDB taxonomy): Bacteria > Actinomycetota > Coriobacteriia > Coriobacteriales > Coriobacteriaceae > Collinsella. The sequence goes on along the minus strand of CABUTH010000013.1, from coordinate 4,856 downwards.
TGCCGGCGGGCAGCGCAACCATCACTTGGAAGCCGCCGTCGTCGACCATGCAGGGCGTGTAGTGAAGCGTGGTGTTGAAGACTTCGACGACCGTACCCGCCGGCACGCGGAACGCCTTGACGCACGCGGTGTCGAGCTTGCCACCCTCGATCTCCCAGCGATGCGCCACGAGCAGGATAAAGTCGCGGGCGCCCAGGTTAAACTCGCTGGCGCGGTGATACTCCAGGCAGTTGAGCTGCGTGTTGTGGCCGTTGCACCAGCCGAGCTGGAAGGGACGACCGCCAAACATGAGAAAGCCCAGTTTGCCGGCATCCTTGACGCCCTCGAGCTCCGGCGCACTTGCTACGTACTTGCTGCCCTCGGGGATGGGCGTGGCCGCAAGCGCCTCGACAAGCGGGGCGGTCAGGTTGGACGGCACGTCATCCCACACGCGACCATAGGATTTGAACTCGGGATCTGATACAGAGTAGATATGCATGTTCGCTCCTGTTCGTTTATGTGACAGTATGAACATTCTAGAACATCATTCATCCACGACCACGATCAATACCGAAAACATTGCATGACGAAATCACCCGCTCAAAAAGCGACATGCAGCTTCCTAGTCGAGATAATCTTTAAGAAACTCAATAACGCTCATACACCAGTAGTCGGTCTCCGGCGCATGGGGCTTCATCAATGCGTGTCCCCCTTCTGAATACATGACTCCCTCATGGTGTACTCCAGCTGCATCCAGAGCATCGACCATCTTTTCATAATTGTCGGGCGATACAATATCATCGTCAGCGCATTGCCAAAGATATGTCGGAGGATACTGCTCCCACACATGCTGATTAATACAGAAATCATCGAGCGAGTCGCGACCAGCCCCGCCGCACACCGAATCAAGAAATCTATTGTCTGATGCGTTCTCAAAGCCATGAAGATCAATCGGTGCATAACACAGGGCCAAGGCTTTTGGCGCCTCGCATCCGTAGGACGCAAATCCCTTGTTGTCCGTCCCCCACTCGGCAGTTAAATGCGCACCAGCAGAAAAGCCGATAACTGCATAACTTTTTGCGACATTAAATTTCGCTGAATTCTCCAGGACAAAACGGACGGCTCGATTTAAATCGTCGATTGGGCGCGGCATCAAAGGCTCGACCCTTACCCTGTATGACAGCACGAACACGTTATAGCCCGCATCGTTGAGCTCGGGGGCAACGGGAAAGCCTTCCACTTGATGACAAACGCTCTGATAACCTCCGCCCGAAACCGCAATGATAAAGGGAGCCCTAGGTCTCCCGGGAAAGAAGAACAGTTTCGTATTGCGCCGAGTCGGATCACGGATGCAGTCGGCTTCATCCCAAATATCGTAGGCAACCTGCCTCCCGTCATCCACGAGCTCGACAATTCGATTCAATCCACGCAAAACACGAGCAGTTTCATATGGATTAGCATCAGAATTCATATGAGACACAATGGGTTTATTCCACATGCGCTCCCAAGTTGAAGGCCGGCAAAGCATAAGGTGCTCGCCAAAGCCAGCGAACTCAGGAAGGAGCGCGATTTCGCCAAACGTCATATCGGCAGTAATTGTCATAGCTAGTCACTCCAAAAATGAGGGTGGGCTCGCGTGAATCAACGGCAAGCCCACCACGTGCAATCTGCCGCGGGGTTTTCGGCAGCTTACATCCCGAATAATTGTCTACTCCACTACTGCCTCTTCATCAGGGCGATACAGGATGTAAACGAGAACGAAGTTAAGAATTAAACCGACGACATTGCAAAGAATTGCGCCGATGAGGCTGCTCATATCACCAGAAGGATCCATATAACCGGGAAAGCTAAAAATGCCGCTCGACGTCATAACGAACGTACAGGTGTTGAAAATCGCCGGAATAACAGCACTGATTGCTCCGGCGACCATGGAAGCGATAATGATCTTCTTGTGCTCCAAGATGATGCCGTACAGCGCCGGTTCCGTAATCCCGAAAAAGCCCGTAATGGCACAGCTGAACCCAAGACTCTTTTCACTCGGGTCCTTCGAGCGGAGGGCAAACGCCAAACAAGCGCCGACAACACCCATGCTGCAGCAGAAAAGTCCAAGGATAGGATCGGAGCCGACGGTCATAATATTGTTGATGGAAAGCACGATCAGGGCCCAATGGAGTCCAAGGGGGATCATAACGAGACCGAATATCGGCCCGAGAATAACGCCGCAAAGGACGGGGCTGAACTGATAGACCGCCAGCACTGCAGCCGCAAGCAAAGAGCTCGCCTGCTGAATAACGGGGCCGATCACAAGGAGCGAGACGGGGGCGGCAACAGCAACCGTCAGGAACGGGACGAGCGCAAATGCCACAACATCGGGAAGAACCGCCCGCAGCCACTTATTAAGAACGGATGCGAACCAAGCCGCCACGATAGCAGGAAACACCGTGGAGGAATAGCTCACCATTGTGAACTTCATGCCGAGCAAATCCAGCGCATCGCCCGCTCCGGCCGCAGCAACGAAAGTCGGATAAACCAGGATTGCGCCGAGTACCGCACCGATATATCGATCGGTTCCAAAGAACTGAGCAGCAGATGATCCGACAAGAACGGGCAGGAAATACATGCAGGCATTTCCCATGCCGTACAGCAGAGTGTATATTCCGCTCTCGGCGGAAACAGCACCCGCCGTCGTCAGAATACTAAGGATGGCGTTTATCATTCCGCATGCGATCAAGGCAGGAAGAACGGGCATCATGATGCCGCTGATGAACTTCATTAGCTTTCCCAGAAAGCCCTTAGTCTCTCCTTCGCTTGCCTCGGAATCTCCGGCATCAATCCCGGTTTCCTTGGCAACGATTTCATAGACCTTATCGACCTTAGGTCCCACAATCACCTGATATTGCCCCGCGGAATGGCGAATGTCGATCACGCCATCAATCGCCTTGACTTTTGCATCGTCTACGATGCTTTCGTCCTTAAGGTTGAACCTTAAACGAGTCATGCAGTGAGCTACAAATGTAACGTTGTCTGCGCCGCCCACCATCTCGAGAATCTCGGCAGCGAGCTTGGTTGTATCTGCCATAAATACCATTTCTCCCATGTTGAGTTTTATATGTAACCATCAGCAAAGCGCGCGCCTTTGCCAACTAATTACCTTGTTTTCGATGCAATTCGATTGATGTGCATCATGAGGTAGAGTCTTTCTTCGTCTATAAGTTCCCGCCCCGTCAGTCGGCTGAGAACAGAAGCAATATCATCGGCGCACATTGATGCCACCGGATATTCTTTTTTGAGCGAGAGGTACATCTTGCGGTTGTCGCTCACGATGCTTTCGCCAGAGTTCAACCTATTGAATAAGTACTGAAGATGGGTGGCGAACCTTGCGTAATCGAAACCTTCCCGATCAACTTGAATGCCAAGCCGATTTTCAACAGCAACGGTTGACTCCTCCAGAACACGATCGTAGATATCCGCGCTAAACTCTTTAACTACTTCGCATGAGTCCGAATCGGCCATGTTATTGATAAACGCCATGGCAATTCCAACTGCCTCATGAGCTGGAAGCCTAGCGTTAAGACGTTTCCTGATTATCCTAAGTGCATACTCGCCGATTTTAAATTCGACGGGATATTGTTGGCGAACATCAAACGATAAAGGCATGCGGACAACGATATTTTGCTCTTTGCGCTTAACCGCATACGCGATATGGTCCGCAAGGATAAACGGCAAATTAGGGCTCACCTCATAAGGCAGCAAACCTGTCGACATATCAATAACATCCGAGGTAAGCTCGAGAAGCTCGTCGGGGACCTCGTCAACGAGAGCGATGTAGCGAGAGCTAACGTTATAAAACGTTCGTTGAATCTCCGAAAGAGGGACTTCGTCTCCGACATTCTTAAACCCCAGACCACGGCCGAATGCAACCAACTGTCTGCCATTTCCATCGACGCAGAGGACAGCGCTGGTATTAATTCGTTTAACAATTTCCATGTGCCCCCCTAAACAGAACAAGGCTCCCGAAGCAGAATCCGACAATCAATGTCAACAGATGCTGCTTCAGGAGCCTTGCCTGAATATCACTCTGAGAACTAGTTTAAGCGAGCTAGTGCTAATGACCTCGAATAAACACTTCTAAACAGTTAAACGGTCGATATCTCCGTGTGAACGGTTTGGAGGCAGAGGGCGGCCCTTATGCCTGCTGATAATGCAGGTGCTTCTCATCGATATCGGCCAGGTCGCGGTCGAGATAGCGGCGTGCGAGCCAGTTTGCCATGGGGAGGTTCTGGTCCAGATAGTTACCGCACTCCTCGGGAGCGGCACCGGGGACATCGCCCTCAAAGCCGGCGACAAACTCGAACAGCTCACGCACGAGCGGCAGGATCTCCTCGCTCGTCACCTCGCCAAACACGACGAGGTAAAAGCCCGTGCGGCAGCCCATGGGGCCAAAGTAGACAATGCGGCTCGACCACTCGGCATGGTTGCGAAGGAACGTCGCGCCCAGGTGCTCGATGGTGTGGCACTCGGCCGTGTTCATGACCGGCTCCTTGTTGGGCGTGGTCAGGCGCAGGTCAAACGTGGTGACGGCGGCGCCGGTCGCCGGATCGCGGTCGATGCGGCTCACGTACACGCCGGGCTCAAGCAGCAGATGGTCAACGGAAAAACTCGCGATACGCTCCATGGCAGATCCTCTCGATAGTCAATTTAGGACGGGGCTCTTTTAGCTGGTTGGAATGGTCGCACCAATCATACCAGTCAAAAAAGCCCCATTACAGTTTGAGTCGTCCGAAAGGGCGGCTCTTTTCCGTTGCATGGCTATACGATTGAGCCGTACCGGTGGTCGCTGGCCGACCGCCCCGGACGGCCGTCAGCCCCTGCCCCGT